>JANXWI010000381.1 GCA_025351205.1 Deinococcus sp. | reverse complement strand
TCTGGGTGCTGGCGGCGCTGCTGCTGGCCCGGCTGGGGGCGCAGTTCTGGCGCTCACGGCTGCCGGGTCAGGCGGGCAGGCGTGCGTCTGGATGGATTCTGGACCTCGTGCTGATCGCGCTGCTGGTGTGGGTGGGCCTGGGCAGCAGGTAGGGCAGAACTCAAGTTTAGAAAGCAAACCGCTTGAATGTTTACTGCTTTACAGACGGTACAGGCTCAGCCGCCGATGATGGTGGCATGACCTTCCCCTCGGTGCATGTTCCGCGCTCCACAGAAGCCCCGGCGCTGTCTCTCGGGGGGCTGTCCCTGGGGGCGGTGGCGCTCACGGTGGCAGACCTGACCCGCAGCACCGAGTATTACCGGGCGGTGATCGGGCTGAGGGTGCTGGCGCAGGCCGCAGGATACGCCGTACTGGGAGCAGACACGCCCCTGGTCGAACTGCACGAGGAGCCGGGGGCCGCGCCCGCACATCCGGGGCACGCGGGCCTGTACCACCTGGCCCTTCTGCTGCCCAGCCGCGCCGACCTGGGGCGTTTCGTGGCCCACCTGATCGCCGGGCACACGCCCGTCCAGGGCGCGTCCGACCACCTGGTGTCGGAGGCCATCTACCTGCAAGACCCCGACGGGCACGGCATAGAAGTGTACGCGGACCGGGACCCGGCGAGCTGGAGCTGGCAGGACGGTCAGGTGAGCATGGACACGCGGGCCGCTGACATCGCCGGAATCGTCGCGTCGGCGAGCACCGATACGCAGTGGCACGGCCTGCCCGCCGGAACGGTGATGGGGCACGTGCATCTGCGGGTGTCCGACCTGAGCGTGGCACGCGACTTCTACAGCGGCATGCTGGGCCTGGACGTGGTGGCGGACCTTTCGCGGCACGGCGCACTGTTCGTGTCGCAGGGCGGCTACCACCATCACTTCGGGCTGAACGTCTGGCAGAGCCGGGGCGGGGCAGCAGCCCGGAGCGGCGAGGCGCGGCTGCTCCGGGCGCAGGTTCATCTGCCCCAGAACGAATTGGAACTGCTGCGTACCCGGCTGACGCTCGCTGGCCTGGAGCTGAGCGGGAACGGGCCGCAGGGCTTCGCGGTGAAAGACCCGTCGGGCAACCTGCTGCGCTTCGGCCCGAAGACCTGACGCACCGACCATGACTTCCGGATCACAGCACGCGCACTTCGATCTCGGTATTTTCGGGCAGCAGGTAGGCCCGCAGTTCGTGCCGCTGCACGTCGGCGATCAGGTACGGCACCGGGTAGCGGGCCAGGTCCAGGTCGGTGGGGCTGGGGCGCGCCCGCCCGCGCGGATGGCTGTGATAGATGGCCCCCAGATTAAGGCCGCCCTGCCGCATGGCCCGCAGCGCCCGCAGCAGTTCCAGCGGGTCGGCCAGGTAGCGCTGTGCAGGCTGGGCCGCGACGTTGCTCAGCGGATAACAGGCCAGCACGGTGCCCGGGGCGTACGGATGTACCGCGAGCACCCCGACCCCCTCGTTCGGCACCTCGCGCAGAACGTGTGTCCAGATGGCCTCCTGCATCCGTGCAGGCAGGATCACAGTTCTGAACATGCGCCTGATGGTAGCTCACACGCTGGCCCCGGCACGCTGATCCGTCGCCCGTGCTTGTGAGAGGCCCTGGTTCCAGATTGACGGTGGCTTCGTGTACGATCAATGAGGGTATGATGCGGCGGCCCAGGGTCACGGGCCGTTCAGATGGTCACTTGAACCCCAGGCGGTGATGTCTACATACAGGCAGATCTACACTTGTCAGTCAGCCTCAGCATGCAGATTCGCGTTGCAGATGCCCGGCCTGGCCCGTGTCCAGGGGGCGTCGGTTGAACCGCAGCGAACGCTGGCTCGAAGGCCGTTTCAACCGCCAGCGCACCACCGCTGCTGGCAGCCCTCACAATTTTGTGGCCATCGGGCTGGCCCAGAAGCGTGCCACGCTGATCGCCTGCGCCTTTGGGGTGCCGACGCTGCTGTGTCTGTGGATTTACACCCTGCTGTATGTCAGACAGAACCTGTTCCTGCTGTATCTGCCCCTGGTGCTCGCCAGCGTTATGGTGAGCGTCACCTTGCAGTCACTCGGCCAGTCGATCAGCCGCCGCACGTCCGCCCCGCCTGCCCGCTCCAGCAAGTTGCAGACGCGCCTGCTGAGCTGGAGCGTGCTGCTCTATACCACTCTTTGCCTCGGGTACCGGGCCTGGGTGCCGGACCACTTCAACGGCGGCCTGAACCTGCTCGTGGCGCTGCTGGTGGTGGCCACCGGGATCACGGTCTGCGCGCGCTTCAGGCCCCTGCGGGCCGGTCTGACATTGGCACTGCTGACCTTTGTCCACAGCCTGCCTCTGCTCGGCGGGCTGCGCGGCCACACCCTGAGCGGCGGGCCACTGCTGCTGGGCATCGTCACAGAACTGATGCTCTCGACGGTGCTGGCCCTGATGTACAGCGCCTCCTGGACGCAGCTGGCGCTGGGCCAGTCTGAGGAGGTCAGCGTGCAGATGGAATACCTGTCGCGCACCGACCACCTGACCAAGCTCAGCAACCGGCGAAGCCTCTACAGCCGCATCGAGGCGCTGATGGCCGAGACGGCGGCTGAACAGGTGACATCGGCCCCGGTCAGATCAGCAACCGGGATACCGCACGCACGCGGCACGGCTGCCGTAGGCACAGCGGACGCGACCTCTCTGAGGACCGGGGACCACGAGGTCGCAGGTCAAAAGCTGGCGGAAACGTTTTCTGTGGTGCTGCTCGACATCGACCATTTCAAGACGGTCAACGACACCTTCGGGCACGCCAGTGGAGACGCGGTGCTGTGCCAGGTGGCCGAGATTCTGGGGTCGTTCATGCGGCGGCGGGACGTGGCCGGGCGCTGGGGCGGTGAAGAGTTTCTGCTGGTGATTCCCGGCACGACGCTGGAGCGGGCGGCCCGCATCGCCGAACGGCTGCGCGCACGCATCGAGTCTGCCCGGATGTTGCCGACACCGGGGTTGCACGCGCAGGTGACACAGACACACTTACCCGCCGGACAGTCATCAGCCGGACAGCCATCAGCCGGACAGTCATTAGCCGGACAGTCGCCAACCGGACAGTCGCCAACCAGACAGGACGTCTCCAGCCACACCAACCACAGCGTGACCGCCAGCTTCGGGGTGGCCTGCTACCAGTCCGGTGAAAGCCTGGAAGCCCTGCTGGCGCGGGCCGACGCCGCCATGTACCGCGCCAAGCGGGGTGGGCGCAACCGGGTCGAGGTGGGGACGCCCGCCCTGTCCGGCGCAGATTCGGCTGAGACCCATCCACTGCCCGGCGGGGCGGCTGACACCATGTCGGGAGGTCTGACCAGCGCTGAGCCGCCCGCCCCGGAGCTGACCGGCACCGACGACTGAGGCGGCTGCCGCAGTGAACAGCGGCTCTGTCTGAAATGGGTGCAGAGACAGCATGCTGTAGACGCCACCTTCCGTCACTGAAACGGAACGCACCGGGAAGCGGCGCAGATTCAACAGGAATCCGGGGTATGCCATACTCGGCAGACATGACCACCCTGACTGGCCCCGCCGCCGCCCGCGTCAGCCCCTGGGCGCTCTCCAGCTTCTGGTTCGGCACCGCCTTTCACTGGCTGCTGCTGCTGCTGATCCTGATGCCCGCCGACGTGGTGCGCTTCGTGGGCGAGAAGCAGAAGGGCACCTACCTGGGCCTGCTGGTGGGCATAGGGGCCATTCTGGCACTGGTGCTGCCGCCTCTGGTCGGCACGCTCAGCGACCGGCTGGGAAAGCGCATGCCGTTTATCCGCTGGGGCGTGAGCATCAATGTGGTCGGTCTGGTCGTGATGGGCCTGGTTTCGGTGATGCTCTCCACTGCCGGTCTGACGGCCTTCTGGCTGTACCTGCTGGGCTTTCTGCTGGTGCAGCTGGGCAACAATATCGCCACCTCGCCCTACAGCGCCTTGATTCCGGAACTGGTCCCGCAGGAACTGCGCGGGCGCTACAGCGGCGTCATGGGCCAGCTTCAGGCCGTGGGGCAATTGTTCGGCGCGGTGGTGGCCTTCGGGCTGGGACAGCTGGGCCTGCCGAGCGTCATTTCGTACGTGCTGATCGTGGCGGTGCTGGTGGGCAGCGCGGCGCTCACGCTGAGCCAGGTACCGGAACCGGACCTCAAGCCCCAGCCCGAAGCCAGACCTGGCCAGCACTGGGCCAGCTTCGGAGCTTCATTCGGGCGGGCGCTGGCGGTGGTGGCGGTGCTGGGCGCGGGCTATCTGCTGCTGGCCCGCGTCCTGCCGGGGTTTTCGCTGGTCATGGCCTTCAGCCTGCCCGCGCTGGTGGTGCTGGCCGTGATCGCGGCCCTGGCGCTGGAGCGGCGCGGCGCGGTGGGCATGACGCTCCATCCGCAGCTCGGCACGCGCCTGATGACCGTGTTCCTGTATCAACCCTTTCTGTGGGTCTTCATCACCCGGATGCTGTTCAGCCTCGGCCAGTACAGCGTGCAGCCCTTCCTGCAATTTTACAATGCCGACGTGCTGGGCCAGAAAAACCCAGGAACCGCGACCAGCATCATGCTGGCCTGCATCATCGTGGGCAGCATCGTGAGCGCGCTGATCGGCGGGCGGCTGAGTGACCGCCTGGGCCGCAAGCCGATTATCTACGTGGCGGGCAGCGTCATGGCGGTGGCGGCGGTGCTGCTGCTGTTCGCCCCGAGTTTCGTGGTGGCGCTCGTCATCGCGCTGGCCTTCGGGCTGGGTTACGGCGCGTTTGTCAGCGTGGACTGGGCGCTCGGGTCGGACGCCATGCCCAGCGCGGCCACCTACGCCCGCGACATGGGACTGTGGCACGTGGCCTTCGTCGCCCCTCAGCTGTCGAGCGCGCCGCAGGGCTTTCTGCTCGACTGGGGCAACGCGCGCGGCCAGGCTCTGGACATTCCACACCTGGGCTACTTCATCGTGTTCGGGATCGCGGCGGCCTGCTTTCTGCTGGGCGTGCTGCTGGTCCGCAACATTCGCGGGGTGAGGTAGAGCGTCAGGCGAACACCTCTTCCCCGGGCGGGGAGGCGGGATTCTTCTGGTACAGCGTCAACCGATTGAACGAATGTTTCCTCCCCCCCTCTACCCTTGCGGGAAAGGGGCCTCGCGCAGCGAGGGGGAAACAGGCCGGGCACCCCAAGAACTCTGACCAGCTGCCCCACGCACCGGCTGACGCTGTGCCGGACGAAACATCCTTCTGGACAGGGCGGCGTCCACTCCACGGCCTGCCCGAAACGGTGTTGCGCCGGTCAAAACGGCAACGATACAGGCAGCAGACTCCAGACACGTCGTCCAAACAATTGCCTGAAGGAACCCTGAAATTCTCTGAAGCTGGCCTTCATCCGGTGAGGTCCATCCCAAATCTCTGCCTGCGTGTGGCGCAGCATTCCGGCATGAGTGACAATCTGACCCGTGACGAGAGCGTCTCGCGCATCGCCAAGATCATTGCCGACATCAAGTTCGCGCTGCTGACCACCGCCAACCCGGCGGGCGCGCTGCATGCCCGGCCCATGACCACCCAGCAGACCGAGTTCGACGGCGACCTGTGGTTTATCGGCAACAAAGACAGCGGCACGGTGGCCGACATCCGGCATAACCCGCAGGTCAACGCCAGCTACGCCGACACCGGCAAGGGCACGTACGTCAGCGTGTCAGGCCGGGCCGAACTGGTCGAGGACCGCGCCAAGCTGGAAACGCTGTGGTCCGACTTCTACAGGGCCTATTTCGACGGCGGCATCGACGACCCGGCGGTTCAGCTGATCAGGATCGACGCCCAGGAGGCCGAGTTCTGGGAAGGCAACGGCAAGGTCCGCAGCCTGTTCCAGATGGCGCGCGCGGCGGTCACCGGAAAAACCGCCACCGACATGGGAACCAACGAGACCGTCAAGCTGTAATCGGAACACGGTCAACCTGTCACCGGATAGGCAAAAGTGGGACGCGAGTTCAGACTTCAACCGGAAATCTGTTGTCGGAGGCAAACGGCTGCCCCCTTCAAAACCAGCGGTGCGCCGGCCAGGACGGGGCAGCCTGTACTTTCGTTCGGAACCGGAGCCTGACCAGGGCGTTCGTCAGAATCCAGTCTGCCATGTGTGACATTCTTCACTTCAACGCATGACGACACGCACCCAGTTTCAGGACCAGTTGTTGCTGAATCTCGTCCGCGCCGATTCGCGCCAGGACCTGCTCGACCAGTTGATCATCAGGACTCTAGGGCTGCGGAGCGTGACGCTGTGGTGGCAGGCCGACGGAATTCTGACCGCCATCTGCCGGGCCGGAAGCCAGCGGAGCGAGGGCGAACCCACAGCGCTGCCCAGCGAGGCCCGGTATCTGCTGAGCCTGACCGACGGAATCTCGCTGTCGCCGGAGGTGCTGGCGGTGCTGGGCCTGCGGCTGGTGCATCTGGACGCCCAGCAGACCATCGCCGCGCTGAACGACCACCGCGCCAGTCTGGAACGGGCCGCACGCACCGACGCCCTGACCGGGCTGTTCAACCGCCGCGCCCTCGACACCGACCTCGACGCCGTGGGCGCGGTGGGCGGGTCGTTCGCCGTGGTGTTCATCGACCTCGACGGCTTCAAGGACCTCAATGACCGCTTCGGGCACGACATCGGCGACTCGCTGCTGCGGGGCTACGGCACCTGGCTGGCGCGCATGACCGGGACGTGGGGCCGCGCCTACCGCATGGGCGGCGACGAATATCTGCTGCTGGTGACCAGTTTTCCGGGCCAGCCCGCCGAATTCGGCGTCTGGGCCAACGAGCGCCTTCAGGTTCCCTTCGTGGACGGCGTGACCGCCAGCATCGGCATCGCCTGGAGGCACGAAAGCTGGCGGGTGAGCGACGTGGTGCGGCTGGCCGACCAGCGCATGTACCAGGCCAAGGCGGCGCGGGCAGCGGCCCAGAAGCAGCTTGAGCAGAGGCAGTCAGGGCAACGGCAGCCAGAGCCGGACACGGACCCGTCGTCCGAGCCGGAATAGAGGACAGACCGATACCGAAACACAGCCGTGTCGGAAGCGGGCGAGCGTCAATCCTCTTCGGCGTCCGGCACACCCACGGTCCACTCCAGCACATCTCCCGGCTGGCAGTTCAGCGCCCGGCAGATGGCGTCGAGCGTGCTGAACCGCATGGCCCGCGCCTTGCCCGTTTTCAGGATGCTCAGGTTGGCAAGGGTGATGTCCACCCGGAGCGACAGTTCGGAGAGGGTCATGTTGCGATCCTGAAGAATCCGGTCCAGATTGACCCGTATCGGCATCAGAC
>JANXWI010000375.1 GCA_025351205.1 Deinococcus sp. | reverse complement strand
GCCTGCTGCACCCACTCCAGCAGCTGCCCCTCGAAGTTGCTCTGGTGGCAGGTCACGGCCACGCCCAGCTCCGCTCCCCACTCTTCGCACTGGCGCTCCAGGTCTTCGAGCGTGCCGCTGCCGTAGATGCCCGGCTCGCGCTTGCCCAGCAGGTTCAGGTTGGGACCGTTCAGGATTAGGAACATGAAAACCTCCTGGTTGAGCGATAGCGCAACCCGAGTGGAGCGAGAGGGAGAAGAGGAGTTCTCGGTGGGAATGCAGCGATGGAGCGCTGTTTGCGGAAGCGCGGAATGGACGCCGAGAACTCTTTAAAAGCTCAGGTTCTGGGCTGGGCTGACTTCGCTCTGCCAGACCTCAAATACGCTTCTCAGCACCGCTTCCGGCACGCGCTCCAGGTACGGACGCGCCAGGTCGTGCAGCAACACGAAGCGCACGCCTGTGCTGTCGGCCTTCTTGTCGCGGGCCATGTAGGTGTTCAGCTCGTCGAAGTTCAACTGTGGCAGGGACTTTGGCTGCTGCCACTCCAGAAAGCGTCGGGTGTGCCCGCTCAGGTCCGCGCCGCCCACTTCGCGCGACAGCAGCGCGGCGTAGTGCATGCCGTAGCCCACGGCGTCGCCGTGTGAAACGCCGTGATGCGTGACCGCCTCCAGGGCGTGGGCCAGCGTGTGCCCGAAGTTCAGAAAAGCCCGCTCGCCCTGCTCGGTCAGGTCGCGGGTCACCACGCCCGCTTTTACCGTGATGGCGTCGGCCAGCGTCTGCTCGAAGCCGGGCTGCCCGGGCTGGAAACCGGGCGA
The DNA here is from genome assembly GCA_025351205.1 of Deinococcus sp. Lineage (GTDB taxonomy): Bacteria > Deinococcota > Deinococci > Deinococcales > Deinococcaceae > Deinococcus. Next base: position 10,323 of record JANXWI010000375.1, on the reverse strand, counting down.
TAGGATGCGGGGCAGCAGGCTGGGGTCCGAGATCAGGCCGTGCTTGTAGGCTTCGGCGGCCCCCTCGCGGAACACGGCGGGTGGCAGGCTGCTCAGCAGCTCCGGATCGCACCACACGGCGCGGGGAGGCCAGAACGCGCCCACCAGATTCTTGCCTTCCGGCAGGTTGACGCCCGTCTTGCCGCCCACCGCCGCGTCTACCATGCCCAGCAGCGTGGTGGGCACGCTGTAGTACGCCACCCCGCGCAGGTAGCTGGCCGCCGCGAAGCCCGCCAGGTCGGTGGTGGCCCCGCCGCCCAGGCCTATCACCGCCCCGTCGCGCGGCAGGTTGGACAGCGCCAGCTTTGAGAGCACGCCGCCCAGCACCTCCAGCGTCTTGCAGGCGTCGCCGCTGGGCACCTCTATGGTCAGTTCAGGATGAAACGCCTGCTCGGCCCGCTTCACCCATTCGGCGGGCAGTCCGGCGTCCACGATCAGGGCCACCCGGCTGTGCGGCACGCTGGCCCGGCCCAGTACCCCGGCCTCGACGGTGACGGTGTAGGGCTGTGCCCCGCCCACCTCAATCTGCGGCACGTTCGGCCTCCTGTGCGCCGCCCTGTACGCCGTCTGGGGCGCTGTCCTGCACGCCCGCAAAGGCTCCCTCGTACACGGCGTCCTGATAATTCCACAGCCGTTCGATGATCTCCTCGACAATCTCCTCCGAGGGCCGCCCGTCGCTGTTGACGTGAATGGTGCCCTGGCGGTACGCGCCCTCGCGCTCGTTCATCAGCGCCTCGATCCGGCTCAGGGGGTCGGGCGTGTGCAGCAGCGGCCTGCCGGAGTTGCGCGTGCGGGCCAGAATGGTCTCCGGGGTTGCCCACAGCACCACCACCGGGCCGCGCGACAGCAGCAGGTGGCGGTTTTCCTCGTGTACGAAGGTGCCGCCGCCCAGGCTGACGACGGCGTGTTCCAGCCTCGTCACGCGCTGCACCACCTCGCCCTCGCAGGCCCGGAAGTAACCCTCGCCCTCGTGCGCGAACACCTCGGGGATGCTCTTGCCCACCACCCGCGTGATCAGCTTGTCGGTGTCCACGAAGTGCAGCGCCAGTGCCCGGCTCAGCTCCCAGCCGATGCGGCTCTTGCCCGTGCCCATAAACCCGGCCAGCGCCACCCACGACACGGGGCGGTCTATCAGGCTGGAAACGGCATTCATAGCGAGCAGTCTAGACGATTGCCCACGACTCGAATGCGAAGTCCTGCCGGAAGGACTGGAAAGGCCCGTGGGTCTGCCCTCGGCCAGTCGGTGTTCATCCAGCCCCTGTTCGGCCAGCTCCTGTTCGGCCAGCTCTTGGGCCAGGCTGGATTCGAGGGCCAGATCAAATCCCGAAGCCAGTCTGGATTGAGACAGGCTAGATTGAGACAGGCCGGATTCAGCCAGTCCAGAGTCGAGGGTCAGGTCAGATTCCATTGCCAGATGGGCGTCCGGGGCACCCTGCCGCACCGTTCAGTACGCTTTCTCGTAGGCCCGCGAGGCTGCCACGCGCTCCTGTAACTCGGGCAGGGTGTCGCCGCCGAACTTCTCCAGCATGGCGTCGGCCAGCACCCAGCCGATGATGGTCTGGAGGATCACCCCGGCGGCGGGCACAGCGGTGGTGTCCGAGCGTTCCCGTGCCGCGTCGGACGCCTCATGCGTGACCACGTTCACGGTGGGCAGCGGGGTCATCAGGGTGGCGATGGGCTTCATGGCGACGCGCACGATCAGCTCCTCGCCGTTGGTCATGCCCGCCTCCAGGCCGCCCGCCCGGTTGGTGCCGCGCTCATAGCCGCCCGCCTCGCCCGCGTAGGAAATGGCGTCGTGGACAGCACTCCCAGGAATCCGCGCCTGTTCGAAGGCCCGCCCGATCTCGACGCCCTTCATGGCCTGGAGGCTCAGGCACACCTGCGCGATGCGCCCGTCGAGCTTGCGGTCGTAGTGGGCAAAACTGCCCAGCCCTACCGGCAGGCCCCGGAACCGCACCTCCAATATTCCGCCCAGCGTGTCGCCCGCAACCTTCGCCGCGTCAATGCGTTCGCGCATCCGGGCCGCCGCGTCCTGATCGGGGGTTCGCAGGTCGCTGTCCTCGATGGCCTCTAAATTGTTCCAGTCGAAGCCGTCTGCCGCCTCGATGCCGCCCAGGCTCACCACATGGTTCGCGCCCTCCACGCCCAGTTCCGAGAGCAGCTTCAGGGCCACGCTGCCCACCGCCACGCGGGCCGCCGTCTCGCGGGCACTGGCGCGTTCCAGCACGTCTCGCAGGTCCTTGTGGCGGTACTTGATGCCTCCGGCCAGATCGGCGTGGCCGGGCCGGGCGTCGGTCAGGGCCTTCTTGCGCGGCTCGCCGCCCTCCTCGGGCGACATGATCTCGGTCCAGTTGCGGTGGTCCTTATTTGGAATGATCAGCGTGACCGGAGCGCCGGTGGTGCGCCCGGAGCGCACGCCGCTGGCAATCTGGGCCTCGTCGGTCTCGATCACCATGCGCCGCCCGCGCCCATAGCCGCCCTGCCGCTTTTTCAGCCAGGGGTCGATGTCGGCCTTGCCCAGAGGCAGCTGCGACGGCAGCCCCTCGATGATGGCCGTCAGCTGCGGCCCGTGCGATTCTCCGGCGGTCAGAAACCTCATGCGTGCGACCTCATGGCGGATCGAACTGAACTCACAGAGTTCGGGCGAGCAGAGCGAGTATCGAGAAATACGGTTTGGCGGAGGTGGAAGGGAGTGTGAGTGGTGTCCTCACGTTCCCTGGAATCGGAGCAAAACCGTATCATGGCCCGATGCTAGCAGCCGCCCGTTGACGTGAGCGTAAGGCTGGATAGAGAGGCTGGAGGCAACAGAACAGGGAGGCGTCCCACTCTCGCCTCCCTGCCGCGCTGCCTGCCCGGGTTACTGCAACACGTTGCCGGTAATCACCACCAGCAGCTGTGAACGGGTGGTGTTGGTGGTCTGTTTGCCGAACAGCGCCCCGATCAGCGGAATGCTCGACAGGAACGGCACGCCGTCGTTGGTGGTGGCCTGGTTGGTGCCCAGCAGGCCGCTGAGCAGCACCGTCTCGCCCGCCTTGAAGGTGATGGTGGTCTGGGCCTCGGAATTGGTGAAGCGGATCACCTGCCCGTTGGTCACGTCGCCGGGTTCGCCCGTGACCTTGCCCGATACCCGCACGGTGATGGTGCCGTCGGGGGCCACCTGCGGGCTGTAGAAGTCGAGCGTCACGCCGTAGTCGATCTGTCGCTGGATGGGCGGCACGTTGGCCGCGCCCGACGGGATGTTCAGCTCGATGCGGCCACCGGACTGCACGTGGGCGGCGGCGCTGCTCGAAGAGTTGCTCACCGCGCTGGTCGCGCCCAGTGAGCGCTGACCGCTCTGCATGGTCACCGCGCCGTCGTAGACGCGCTTGGTCATGCCCTGGTTTTCCAGGGCGCTGAGGGTCGCGCCCAGGTTGAAGCCCACCAGCGCCTGCGTCGGATCGAAAATCGCCTTGACGGCGGTGGAGGCCACGTTCACCACGAAGTTGCCGAAACCCGCCTTCCAGTCCACGCCCAGCGAACGCGAGGCGGTCTCGTTGATCTCCTGAATGCGCACCTGCAAATTCACCTGCGGCACGCGCACGTCGAGGCTCGGAACGATCTGGACGATCTGATCGACCTGCGCCTGGGTGCCGCGAACGATCAACGTGTTGGTGCGCTCGTCGGCGATGATGGTGGCCTGCTGGGCGCTGGCCTGGGCCGCTGCCTGCGCGGCTGTGGGGCTGAGGGCGGCGGCGCTGCTGGCCGTGGTGGGCGGCTGAATGACCGTGGTGCCGTCGGCCTGGATCAGCGGCACGGCGTTGCCCACCAGTCCGGTGCTGCTCAGGTCGCGTTGCAGGGTGCCTTCCAGCACCGTCTTCACGTCCTTGGCAGCGGCGTTGGTCAACACGATGACCTTCTGCACCGTGACAGGTCCGCTCACGGTGACCACCGGGGTCACGCGGTCCACGCTGCCCAGCAGGCTCAGGGCGGCGTCGAGCTGGTTCTGCGCCCCGGTGATGACCAGCTGCCCGGTCTGGCCCACCGCCGTCACCTTCAGGCTGGGATACTGGGCCGCCAGCACCGCCACGATGTCGGCCTGCTGCCCTTTGACGCTGTAGACGCGCTGCACCGTCTGGGCGTTGGTCGCCGCATTGCTCGCGGCGCTGGCGACCTGCTGGTCGAGCTGGGCTGCCAGGCGCTGGACATCGGCCACCTCGCGGTTGGTTCCGCGCACGATCAGCGAATTGGTGCGGCTGTCGGCCACGATCCGCAGGGTGGGCGAGTCGATCTTCACGTCGGCCAGGGTGCGGGTCACGCCGATCACGTTGCCCTGGGCGTCTTTCTGCTGGGCCTCGCTGTAGGTCGGCGTGCCGAAGAACAGCTTGACCTGATTCACCGCGTCCACGGCGTTGGCGTTTTTCAGGGCGATCACACGCTGGATGGGGTTGGCACCGATTCGCAGCACCTGCCCCGGCCCGACCTGCACCACCTCGTAGCTCAGGCCGTAGATGTCCATCAGCAGCGGCCAGACCTGATTGAAGGGCGTGTTGCGGAAGTTGTAGACCACCGGCCTGCTGCCTGTGCTGCCCGGGGCCGCAGAAGTGGCGGGCGCGGCACCGGCGGGCGCTGTGCTGGTGGCTGCCGCGCTGCTGGCCGCGCTCGACGCCCCGCTCAGGCCGTCCACGTCGGTGTCGAAAATCACGTCGTAGCCCGCCGACTTGGCGACGGCGGCCAGCAGCGAGGAAAGCGGGCCGCTGTAGGTGCCGATTTCCAGGCTGACGTTCGAGGCGGCCAGCCGGGGGTCCGCCGCGCTCTGGGTGCTGGCGGGCGGCGTCTGTACAGGCGTCTGAGCTGACGGTTGGGCAGGTGTCTGGACCGCTGGCTGAGCGGTCTGGCCCAACGCGCCGGAAAGGCTTGCCAGACCGAGCGAGGCGGAGATCAGGAGGGTCAGGCTACGGTTGTTCATGGCTCACCTTTTGTCGAGTTCGAGAATCTTGGAATCGCTGCCCAGGGTCAGGGTCGCGCTGGTGGCGGTGACCTCTCCGAGCGTCACGGTGCTGTCTGGCAGGGTCTGCCCGGTGGGAACGACCACGAAGCCCTTGTCGGTCTTGAAGATGGCGGTGTTGATCGGGCCGAGCACCACGGCGTTGAAGACCAGCGAACGGCTCTGCACCAGCTGATCGAGCGCGCTGACCACAGGGGCCACGGGCGCAGCCGGGGCATTGGCACCGCCGTACTGGCTGATGACGCCGGGTTGCGGCGCACTGGCCGCCGGGTTCATCTGGGCTGAGGTGGCGCCCAGCGCCGTGCTTCCCAGGGGAAGGCCGCCCAGCGTGGGGGTCGCCAGCCCCGGCGTGATGCTGCCGGCGGCGGGCGGGGGCCGGACCACCGGGGCCGCGCCGCCCGTGCTGGAATTGCCCGGACTGGAATTGCCTGGACCGGGGGTGCCAGCAGTGGAACCGTTCGCGCCTCTGCTGCCCGTACTGGCAGTGGGCAGGCCACCGATGGGCACCACCGGCAGCGGGATCGCGCCGCCATTCGGCATGCCGCCGCTGTTCGCGCCCGCACCCGAAGGCTGGCTGCCCCCCAGAGTGGCCCCGCCGCTGCTGATTCCGGCAATCGGCACAATGGGCAGCGGTACGGCTCCGGCCACGCTCACGCCGGAAGTTGCAGGGACTGTGTTGCCGGGCTGGGCGCTGGGCTGAGCCGCGCCTGCGCTGCTGGGCTGAGCAGCGGCTACGGCAGGAGGCAGGTTGGTGTTGATGACCGTGAGCGGCTGGAAGGGATTGCTGCTGGGCACGGCGGCCAGCGGGTCCGCCGGATTGATGCCCGCCAGCGCGGTGTCGCCCGGTACTGTGCTGCCCGGTACTGTGCTGCCCTGCGTTCCAGCGCCCTGTGCCGCACTGCCCTGGGGATTCAGGAACGGCACCTGCGCCACGTCCACCGGGCCGGTGCCGCCGCTCACGCCAGCGGACGGAGTGCTCCCAGCTGTCGTGCTTCCAGCCGCAACGCCCGGCGTGACGCCTGTTCCAGTCGTGACCGTGACCCCGGGCAGCACCGGGGCCGTCGTTCCTGATGTGGTCTGTCCAACGGGCGGTGTGGTCCGGGAAGGCACAGTGCCCGTTTTGCGAGAAACAGTGCCCGTTATGGGAGAAACAGTGCTCGTCTGGGGAGGTACGGTGCTCGTCTGCGAAGGAACGGTGTTCGCAACGTCGCCCGGCGCTGACGTTCCGGCTCCGCTGAAGACGTACCAGCCGCCCACGGCGGCCCCGAGGGCCAGCACGCCCAGCAGGATCTTCATCTCGCGGGACAGCTGAAACCGTGCGCGCTCGTCGGTGGTGGTCGAGCCGATGGCCGAGGTTCCGGCCCTGTTGCCGCTCTGCGTGCCGCCCGAGGTGTCCAGCGTGGGCTTGTCGAGGGGCGAACTCATCGGCTGCCTCCTGCCGGGGCACCCGGGGTGGTGGACGGAGCGGCGGGGGCCACAGGCACGCCCGTCGCCCCGACAGCGCCGCCCGCCTGGGCCGGATCGAAGGTGTAGACGGTCATGGTCATGGTGCTGTTGAGCTTGGGGTCGAGGCTGTCGGGAGAGGGCAGGTTCAGGGCCAGGGCATTGACGGTGGAAAAGCGGCTCATGGTTTCCACGTTTCTGAGCAGCTGAAAGGTGGGCTGAAATTTGGCCGTAACCGCCATGTTCAGGCTGATGGGCCGCACACCGGCGGGCAGCCCGGCCACCGCCCCGGGCGAAACCGTCAGGTTGGTCAGCTCGCCGCCGACCCCCTCGACGCTTTTCTGGACGGCGGCCACCACGCTGCCGATGTTCTGGGTCTGGGGCAGGGCCTGAAAGAACAGGTCGCGCTGCGACTGTAGCCCGGCCACCTCGGTGCGCAGGGCGGGCAGGGCGCTGGCGGCGGCGCGGTAGGTGGTGAGTTTGGTCACGCTGTCGTCGAGCTGGGTCTGGGTGTCGGCGATCACCTGTTCGCGGGACTGGTAATACAGAAAGTACCAGCCCACCACGCCCAGCACGCACAGGGCCAGGACGATCAGCAGGGTGTCGCGCGGTGAGAGCTTAGCGAACATTGCTGCTCCCTGTGGTGCCGGACGGAGCGCTGCCCGCCGCGCCCGTTGCCGGGGTGCTGACTGCCGCCGCCGTGGCCTGCCCGATCATTCCAACCGTGGCATTGAACAGGTAGGGGGCATTGGCCGCCGCGAGGGTGGCCGCCGCGCTGCCGGGGGTGGTCAGGTTGGGGGCGGGCGCGGCGCGCTGGGCGCTCTTGAAATTCACGCCGAAGTTGGGATTGTTCTCGAAGCTGTTCAGAAAGTTCACCAGGGCGGTGCTGCTCGCGGCCTGTCCGGTCAGGTCGAATTCCTTGGTCACGGCCTTGCCGTTGTATACCCCCTGCTGGGTCAGGTTGGTCTGGGCATTGCTGTCCACCGTCCGGACCGTCAGGGCGCTGAGGGCCACGCCGCCGCCCGTGGGCAGGGCGTTCACGAAGCGGGCCAGGTCCGAGGACCAGTAGCTCTTGCTGGCCTGGAGCGTCCTGGACACCTCGGTCACCTTCTGAAGGTCGGTCTTCTGGCGGTTCAGGTCGTCGTACTCGCGCTTGGCAGGCTGGAGGCTGGTGATCACGCCGTTGTTCTCGTCCAGCTGGGCCTGGATGTTGCCCAGCCGGGTATTCTGTATCACGCTGAAGATGACCACGCCCAGAACGGCGGCCAGCGGCAGGGCCAGGGTACCGTAGCGCCACAGCCCCGGATCGCTGCGTCTGCGGTACTGCGCTGGCAGCAGGTTGATCTCAACCACGAGACTGCACGCCCCTCAGTGCCAGACCCAGCGGCACGGTGAATTCGGGCGCGTTGGCCTGGAGGTAGCCGGTGTCCATCCCGGCCAGGTCGGTCTGCACGGTCAGCCAGGGGCTGGCGACCTCGACCCGGAAGCCCAGCGCGTCGCTGATGGCGGCGGCCAGCCCGCGCATCTTGGCCCCGCCGCCCGCCAGAAAGGTGCGGTCGATCACCACGTCGCCCGACTGCACCCGGTAGAACTCCAGGCTGCGGCGGATCTCGGTGATCAGGTCGCCCAGCACCGGACGGATCACCTCGAAGACGCGGGCCGGGCTGTACTGTTCGCGGCTCAGGTCGAAGTTCAGCAGGTCTTCCTCGTCCTCGGTGGGCGTGGTGGCCGTGGCGTACCCCACCTTGATCTCCTCGGCTGCCGAGAAGTCGAGGTCGAAAGCCTTTTGCAGAGCCGTGGTGAAATCGTCGGCGGACACCCCGATGTTGCGGGCCATCAGAACCCTGTCGCCGCGCACCAGTGAAATCACGCTGCTGCTGGCCCCGATTTCCAGCACCAGCGCCACCTCTCCGGCCTCGGTGTAGTTGGTGCCGGTCAAGGTGCTTTTGGTCAGGTGCTCGCCCAGCAGGTTGCCCCTCAGGGCGCGCAGCACCGCGAACGACTTGAGGTCGATGACCACCGGCTCCAGGCCCGCGAGTTGCAGCACCTCGATGATGCGCGCCACCGCCTCGGTGGGGGCCGCCGCGATCACCACCTCCATCTGGCCGTCTTCGGGAATGGTCGAGGGGTCGTCGAGCAGGTCGAAGTCGAGCGCCACCTCGTCGATGGGGTAGGGAATGTAGCGCTCGGCCTCCCACTTGATGGCCTCCTGCAAGTCTTTGCGCTCCATTCTCGGCACCATGATGTTGCGCGTCACCGCCGACTGGTTGGGCACGGCGGTCACGGCCTGTCTCGTCGTGATGCGGTGCTGGGCCAGCAGGTTCTTCAGCTCGGTGGCCACCGCCTGCGGCTCGACCACCAGACCGTCGCGCATGCTGCCGATGGGCGTGGGCGTGGTCACGGCGTGCTGCAAAATCGGGGGTGAACCGGCCTTGAGCACCACCACCTTGATGGCACTGGTACCGATCTCCACACCGATGGCGTTCGGTCTCGGATTGAGCAGACGTTGCAAAGCACTCGACATTCAGCCTCCAGAACTCTCGTCCGAGTTTAGCATCCGCTCATGCAATCCAGAGGTGTTGGGTGCGGACGCGGACCATGAGCGGTAAAATAGAGATGAGAAACGGAAACGGTGACCATGAAGTTGGATACAGAAAGCCGAACTCAGAGTGGGTTCCGGTCAACAGTTCAGCATGGCGCGACTCACACCTTTCTGACAAGCGGAAATCCGGCATCTGGCAGCGGGGAACGTGCGCCATGGCAGGCGAGGATCAGGCAGACGGAACCTGCCCTGACACAAGCTGCCCTGACACAACCTGCCCCGCCGTATTGCCGAACACAGGCGTCTGCCCAGGCGTTTTTGGATGCGCGCCCGTCTCCTTCCCATGAAGTGTGAAGACGCAGGAGTGGTCACCTTCGCGTTTTCCCTGCCCGGTTGACGGTGTGCTGGTCAACGGTTTCGGATCAATCTAGGTTGCGAACACGACGAACTGGGGAAAACTTCGTCTGGAACGCTCAGCCCACTCACCTGTTGAAGTGGCAGGGGCTGGACAGACCGTGTTTACAGGCACTGGATTTCACGTTCCATCGGGTATCCGACATATTGACCACTCTGTGTACATACAGTCCCGAAGCCAGAAAGTAAGGCACGGGGCCATAAGTGTCGGCCCCGTGCCCGCTGCGAATAGTGCCTGCTGCGAATAGTGCCTGTTGCAAGTACGCGCGTCTCTATCCCAGGCGGGCGATCACGGCGTCTGTGAATTCTTTTGTGCTGGCCGTGCCGCTCAGGTCGCGGGTGCGCGGGCCGTGTTCCAGCACCAGGCTCACGGCCTTGTCGATGCGCCGGGCCTCCTCGTGCGCCCCGATGTGGTCGAGCATCAGGACGGCGGCCAGCATGCTGGCGGTGGGGTTGGCGACGCCCTGCCCGGCGATGTCGGGAGCCGAACCGTGGACCGACTCGAAGATGCCGAACTTGTCGCCCACGTTGCCGCTGGCCGCGATGCCCAGGCCGCCCACCAGCCCCGCCGCGAGGTCGGACAGAATATCGCCGAACATGTTGGTCATGACCATCACGTCGAACTGGGCGGGGTTACGCACCAGCTGCATGGCGGCGTTGTCGACGATCATGGTGCTGGTGTTCAGGTCGGCAATCGGCCTGGCGATATCCAGAATGGTGTTCAGGAACAGCCCCTGGGTCACCGGCAGCACGTTGGCCTTGTGCACCACCGTCAGCTTTTTGCCGCGCTGGAGGGCCAGAGTCACGGCAAACTGCCCGATGGCCGCGCTCGCCCCTTTGGTGATGACCGTGTCGGCAATCGCCACGTCGCCGTAGCGGCGCTCCTGCTCGACGTACAGGC
>JANXWI010000323.1 GCA_025351205.1 Deinococcus sp. | reverse complement strand
CCCTGCACGTTTCCATGCTCACCACCGGCCCGGTGCAGGAGAACGCCGCGCTGGTCTGGGGGCCGCCCGACGCTGAGGGACACAAACAGGGCTTTCTGATCGACCCCGGTGACGAGGCCGGGCGCATGCTGGACTGGGTGGCCGGGCTGGGCGTGCAGGTGCAGGCGATTCTGCTCACGCACGCCCATTTCGACCACATCGGCGCGGTGCAGCCAGTGCGCGAGGCTCTGAACGTGCCGGTCTACCTGCACCCGGACGGGCTGGAGCTGTACCGCCTGGGCGCGCAGTCTGCCGCCCGCTGGAACCTTCCTTTCGTGCAGCCGGAAGCGCCCGAACACGGCGTCGCAGCGGGCCAGATGTTCACGGCGGGGGGCCTGACCCTCACGGCCCGCGACCTGCCAGGGCACGCGCCGGGGCACGTGGTCTTCGTCGGTGAGGGGTTCGCGGTGGTGGGCGATACGCTGTTTCAGGGCAGTGTGGGCCGCACCGATCTGCCCGGTGGCGACCACGATCTGCTGATAGCGGGCATCCGGCGCGAGCTGCTGAGCCTGCCCGGCAGCACCGTGATCTATCCGGGTCACGGCGGGCCGAGCACGGTGGGTACCGAGCGCGCGGGCAATCCGTTCCTGCGCTGAGGGTTGTCTGGCACAGCCTGGAATGGAAGTGACAGAACTGCGGATCAATCTCTGTTGCGGCAGCGCGTCTCTGGAGGTTTTGGCAACATCGGTCTGGACGGCGGGCAGGCGTGCTCATGCGCGTCCGTTTTGCCCAAGACGGCCCGCCCTCTCTTCAGATGCGATCTGCGCGTCTCTGGAACCTTCAACTGACACTCCCCTGACCTCAAGGCTCAGAATAGAAAAGGTATGAGCCATGTGGTGGTCGTCGAGGATGATGGAACGGTGCGCGACGTTCTGCGCTTTCACCTGGAGCGCGCGGGCCTGCGGGTCAGCGCCTTCGAGACGGCGGCCCCGGCCTGGCCGGTGTTCGGGCTGGCCGACGCGCTGGTCCTCGACTGGATGCTGCCCGGCGAAAGCGGCCTGAGCGTGCTGCGGCGGCTGCGCCAGGATCCCGAGCTGCGGCGGCTGCCGGTTCTCATGCTCACGGCGCGCGCCGCCGAGGCCGAGCGGGTCGAGGGGCTGGAAACCGGGGCAGACGATTACCTGACCAAACCCTTCTCGGCAGCCGAGCTGGTGGCGCGGGTGCGTGCCCTGCTGCGCCGCACCCAGACCGAGACGCCCCAGACCCTGCAAAACGGGCCGCTGAGCATCGACGTGGGGGCCGCCGAGGCCAGACTGAGCGGCGCGCGCCTTAACCTGACCCGCCGCGAATTCGACCTGCTGGCCTTCCTGACCCAGAACACCGGGCGGGTCTATGCCCGCACCGAGCTGCTGGACAGGGTCTGGGGCGCAGATTTTCTGGGCGGCGAGCGCACCGTGGACCAGCACATCACCCAGCTCAGGTCGCACCTGCACGACGACCCCGCGCAGCCTGGCTTCCTGGAAACCGTGCGTGGCAAGGGCTACCGCATGCGGCCCTGGCAGGAAGCTCCGGTGCAGGTGGCACAGGGCAGCGCTGGATGACTGTTGCCCTTCCGCTTCAGGCCCCGCCCGAGCGTCCAGACGGCTGGATCGACGCGCTGCCGCAGGCCGTGGTGCTGTACAGGCAGGGCAGCGCTCAGCAGAGCGGCACCCAGCAGGGCAGTACCCAGCAAGGCAGTACCCAGGCTGGCCTGTGTATCCTGCGCCTGAACGCGGCTGCGGCGCGGCTGTGGGGCGTCACCGATGACCGGGCGCGGGGGCGTCCGCTGCTGGAAGTGCTGCGGCGGCACACCCTGGAGGCCCTGTGTGAGCGCGGCGGCGAACTGGAACTCGACGTGGCCGGGCGGGCGCTGAACTGTCAGGCGCTGCTGGCGGCCTCGGTGCAGGGCACGCACGCCCTGATCGTCGAAGACGTGACCGACCACCGCCGCCGCGAGGCCGAACTGCGCGAGGCCGCCGCCATCCTGTCGCACGAGTTCCGCACCCCGGTGGCGGGTCTGCGGGGCGTGCTGGAAGCGCTGGAATACCAGATGCCCGCTGAGATGCAGCAGAACTTCGTGCGCCAGGGGCTACAGGAGGTCGAACGCCTGGCGAGGCTGGTCGAGGACCTGGCGGTAGGGTTCCGGCCCACCCGTGCCCGCACCTTTCCGATCAGCGAGGCGTTTGCCCGTGCCCGGCGACTGCTGACCCAGGACGCCGCCCTGAGCGCCACGCCCCTGCATTTCGGCGAGGATCACCTGGTGCGTGCCGACCCCGACAAGCTGCTCCAGGTGCTGCTCAACCTTGTCGAGAACGCCATGAAGTATGGCCCGCGCGGGGCCGAGGTCCAGGTCGTGACGCGCACACTGGGCAGCTTTGTCGAGGTGGCGGTACTCGACAGCGGCGCGGGGGTGCCCGACACCGAGAACATCTTCAGGGCACACACGCGCGGGGCGAGCGCCACCGGCAACGGCAGCGGCATGGGCCTGTACATCGTGCGCAGTCTGGTGCAGGGCTGGGGCGGGCAGGCCTGGGCCGAGCGCCGGGGCGAGCAGAACGCCTTCTGCTTCACGCTGCCGGGGGTCGCCGGGCTGATGTGAGCCTGGGCTGAATTTGTATGGGGCGGCGTTGTACAGAGCATGGCTCTTCCTGGGTTTCAGGGAGCTGAAGTCAGAAGCAGGGAGAGCAGCGGGCTGAGAAGCGAGTCACCGCGCTGCCGGATGTTGTGCATGGCCTGGAAAAAACCGATGTACAGCGGCAAAAAGCGCTGTGAGATGCCAAGGTGTGGTCGCAGCCAGGAGCGAAGCAGACTCCAAAGGCCTTCCATGGTGTTGAGGTGTCCTTCGTTGATACCGTCCCCATCAGCATCGCGGGTATACTCGCCCTCACTGTATTTCTGGTCTGGGCACAGACGCCGGACTTATCGGCGTAGTCCTGCTCAGCGTCAAGGTGCTGGAGCGTGAACTGTTGTCGGGTGTCTGAACTGCTGTCGGGAGCCTGGCGCCCCGCCGTGCGCCAGCTTCATTCCAGGTGTTCTGGACGGATATGTGACATAATTAGGCCCAGATAAATCTGTTGACAGCAGATTCAGGGCCTGGCAGACCTCCTGTTCCGACCCCCCATCCAGCCACCAGCCAGAGGAACACCCATGACCAGAGCCAGCCGCAAGAAAGAACCCACCGCCCAGGCCGTTCCCGCGCAGGAAGACGTCTTTGCGCGTTTCGCCACGCTGGTCGCCACCGCTGGCGTGGACAGTGACGCCCGCGTGCTTCAGGAAGGCGGCGCAGACGACAACGCCGTGAACGAGCAGCTGAGCCGCGAGTGGCAGCTCGCCCATGACCGCTGGGGACTGGGGCTGCTGCACCTGAGGCACGAGGCGCGGCTGCTCAGAGGAACCGGGGCGCTCGACGTGGCGCTGCTGACAGACGGCATGCAGGTGGCCACCATGTCCGAGGGAGCCAGGTCGATTGCCGCCACCTACGCCCCGATGCAGGCGCTGGGGGCCGAGGGGCTGAGCGAATGGGGCGTGCTGCCTGACGGTCACCGCGCCGCACTCAAGACCGGACTGGGTCAGCTGCGGGTGCTGGTCGAGGACGCCCGCGACTTCGAGACCACCTGGACGTCGGAGCGCGGTGGCCTCTGGACGCGCACCTGGCGCAGGGACGAGATTCTGGCCGTCGAGGTCCACCGCGCCGCGTCTCCGGTCACAGCGCTGGCCGACGCCGCCTGGGACGTGATCACGGGCATCAAGGACCGTACCTTCCAGCGCGAACTGATGGAGCGCAGCAACAACGTCGGGATGCTGGGCGCACTTCTGGGGGCGCGGCACAGTGGCGCGGGCAATGCCCTGGACCGGCTGCCTGAGGCGCACTTCGCCGTCAGCTCCGCCGTGGTCCGCCAGAGCGGGCCAGGGGGCCGCAGTCTGGAGCAGTGGAAGGCCATGCTGCGGGAAGGAACCGAAACGCTCGAAGAGCTTCAGAAGGTTGCCACCAAACGCCTGGCGGCGGTTCTGAGCAGCGGCCTGCGCTGAGTTGATCCAGGCTGAATCGGTCTGGGCTGAGTCCTGGTGAAACCAGAACAGGGTCAGCGTCCGTCAGGGTTCAGAGGGTCGCCGGGCGAAACGTCTGCCTGTTCTAGCGATTCCAGCAGCCTGCCCGCCAGCCTTTCCAGCACCGCGACCTCGGAGGGGGGCAGGCCCGCGAAGATGCCCTGTTCGTTTTCCAGGTGGCGCGGCAGCAGCGAGTCGGCCAGCGCCAGCCCCGCCGTGCTCAGCCGGACGCGGCTGGAACGGCGGTCGTGTTCACTCACCTGCCGCTCGATCAGCCCGCGTTCCAGCAGGCGGCTGATGCGGTTGGAGATCGACGCGCCGCTGATGGCGGTCAGCCCGGCCAGTTCGGTGGGTGTCAGGCCCTGCGGAGGGGCCGATCTTCGCAGCGTGATCAGCAGGTCCCAGGTGGCCGGATTCAGGCCAGCAGGAGCGTAGGTCTGTCCCACCCGCCGTTCCAGCGCCGCGTGCAGGCGGTCTATCAGCAGGTAGGTGAGCATGGGTGAGGGGTCGATGTCGGGCCTGGACTGCTGCCAGTCGGCGCGAATCTGGGCCAACAGGGCCTGCGTCGATGTCGGGTGCGGCTGGGACGACGGCCTGTGGTCGGGTTTCATCAGGGGAGCCTCAAGGTGGGGGCAGCCTAACACGGTGCGGCAGTGAACCCGGGAGGCCACCTGGATGCCTGCTGCGCATCAGCCGCCGAACATATGGTAAATTACTTAGAAGGCTAAGCAGTTTTGCTCAATCTCATGTTTTCGTCCCGGCTTTTCTGAAACGATCTTCAGACGACCCGCACCTTCCTCGTTCCCGGTAGCCCGTTTCACACAGGAGGTTCCATGCCCGCGCCCCTGAACCTGATGAAGCTGAGCCTCCCGAGCCTGAACGCCCTGAGTGAGACCGAGTTTGTCCGGCTGTTCGGCCCGGTGCTGGAACACTCGCCCAGGTACGCTCAGGCGGTGGCGGCGGGCCGTCCATATGCCGACGCCGAAGCGGTGGCGGGCGCGTTTATTCAGGCCGCTTTGCAGGGAGGCCCGGAGGCCCGGATGGCCCTGATCCGGGCGCACCCCGACCTGGCGGGCAAGGCGGCCATGAGCGGCGACCTGACGGCAGAATCGGCCTCCGAGCAGGCGTCGGCGGGGCTGGACCGACTGACTCCAGAAGAATACGCCGAGTTTCACCGACTGAATGCCGCCTATCACGTCCGCTTCGACATGCCCTACATCGTCTGCGTGCGCGAACACGACAAGGCGAGCATCCTGCGCGGGGCCGCCGAGCGGCTGGAGCACACCCCGGAGCAGGAGCGACAACGCTCTCTGTACGAGATAGGCCGGATCGCGCGGCTGCGGGTGCTGGACCTGATCGGGCAGGAGTCGAAGGTGGATATAGCGGAGGCGGGCAGATGACCGATACGGCAGACCGGGCGGCAGACCGGGCGGCAGACCGGGCGAAGGTAAAAGTGGTGCTGGGCCAGAACAGCTACGGCAAGGCCGACGTGCGGCTGTTCAAGGTGTTCAGAGACAGCGTGCGGCACGAGGTCAGGGACGTGTGGGTGAACGTGGCGATGGAGGGCGACTTCGGGGCCGCGCACGTGGCGGGCGACAACACCGGCCTGCTGGCCACCGACACCGTGCGCAACACCGTCTACGCGCTGGCCGGGGACGGCCTGACCAGCAGCGCTGAGGAGTTCGGCAAGGTGCTGATCCGGCATTTCGTGGCGGCGGGTCCGAAGGTGGAATCGGTGCGCGTGCAGCTCACCCAGCACCTCTGGCAGCGAGTGACCAGCGCCGGGCAGGAACACGACCACGCCTTTTCACGCCTGATGCCCAAACATATGGCCTGGGTCGAGGGCGACGGCCAGACGTTCACGGTCACGTCCGGCATCGACGAGCTGTTCATCCTGAAGACCACCCAGAGCGGCTGGGCGGGCTTTCTGCGCGAGGAGTTCACGACCCTGCCCGATACCCATGACCGGATTCTGGCAACGGTGGTCACGGCCAGATGGGAATACCTGCCCGGCCATGTGGGCGTACAGATTGATTACGACGCCGTGTGGCAGCGCGTCTACGACCAGCTGCTGTCCACCTTCGGCGACCACTACTCGCCCAGCATGCAGAACACGCTCTACCGCATGGGCGAGGCCATCCTGAGCGTCTGCCCCGAGCTTTCGCGCATTCACTTCTCGTTCCCCAACCGCCACCACATCCCCTACAACCTCGAACGTTTCGGGCTGGAAAACAATGGCACCATCTTCCACGCCGACGCAGAACCTTACGGTCTGATCGAGGGCTGGGTCGAGCGTGTGCCTGCCGATGACCCGGTCGAGGGACAGGCGTGAGCGGCCTGACCACGCACGTGCTCGACACCGCGCGGGGCCGCCCGGCAGGGGGGATGCACATCGAGCTGTTCCGGCTGGAAGGCACGGACCGCACCCTGTTGAAGTCGGTCATCACCAACTCCGGCGGGCGAACCGACGCGCCACTGATCGCGGGCGGCGAACTGACGGCGGGCATCTATGAGCTGGTGTTCGACGTGGCCGGGTATTTTGCTGACGCCGGGCTTCAACTGGACCAGCCGACCTTTCTGGGCAGCGTGCCGATCCGCTTCGGGATTGCCGACGCCGAATCGCATTACCACGTGCCGCTGCTGGTCTCGCCCTGGGCCTACAGCACCTACCGGGGGAGCTGAATGAACCAGATCGAGATCACGCTCAACGGGCAGCCGCGTTCCATTTCCGGCGTGTTGCCGCACACCACGCTGCTGGGTTGGCTCAGAAGCCAGGGCCTGACCGGCAGCAAGGAGGGCTGCGCCGAGGGCGAGTGCGGGGCCTGCGCGGTGCTGCTCTCAAAGCCCACAGCCGAAGGGGGCACCCGGCTGGAGTCGGTCAACGGCTGCCTGCTGCTGCTGGCGGGCCTGCATGGGCAGGAGGTGACCACAGTTGAGGGGATCGGGGTGGAAGGGCTGGGCAGCCCGCTGGCGCTGCACCCGGTCCAGAGTGAACTGGCGGTGCGCGGCGGCAGCCAGTGCGGGTATTGCACCCCCGGTTTCGTGGTGAGCATGGCCGCCGAGTATTACCGGCCAGAACGGCAGGCGTCGCAGCACAGCAACGGCTTCGAGCTGGACGCTATTCACGGCAACCTCTGCCGCTGCACCGGCTACCGGCCCATTCGCGACGCGGCGCAGGCGCTGGGGCAGCCCGCCGAGGGTGACCGGATCGCGGAACGGTTGACGCGGCCTGCACCACTGCCGAGACCAACGGAACTCATCACCTCTTCGGGGCACTTTCACCGCCCAGAAACACTTGAGGACGCCCTGCACCTGCTCGACCAGCTTCCAGACGCCAGAATCCTGGCGGGCGGCACCGACTGGGGCGTGGACGTGAACCTGAAACACGCGCGCGCCGCCGTGACCGTGGCGGTGGAACACCTGCCGGAACTGGGCAGATTGGAATGGACGCCCGAACATCTGGAGCTGGGCGCGGGCCTGAGCCTGTCCGAGCTGGAACGTCGGCTGGCCGGAGCCGTGCCGCTGCTGCACACCTGGTTCCCGCAGTTCGCCTCGCGCCTGATCCGCAACCGGGCCACGCTGGGCGGCAACCTGGGCACCGCCAGCCCGATTGGCGACAGCCCCCCGGTGCTGCTGGCGCTGGGCGCGTCGGTGCTGCTGATCTCCAGCCAGGGCGAGCGGGAAGTGCCGCTGGACGGGTATTTCACCGGCTACCGGCAGACGGTGCGCAGGCCGGGCGAGCTGATCCGGGCCGTGCGGATTCCGCTGCCACTGGCCCCGGTCACGGGCTTCTACAAGATTGCCAAGCGGCCCCTGGACGACATTTCGAGCGTGGCGGTGGCCTTCGCGCTCAGTTTGGAAGGTGGCGTGGTGAGCGGCGTGAAGATCGGCCTGGGCGGCGTGGCTGCCACCCCGATCCGCGCCCACGAAACAGAGGCCGCGCTGGTCGGCCAGCCCTGGACCCAGGGCACCGTGCAGAGAGCCGCGCGCCTCCTGAAACGAGAGGGCACGCCGCAGGACGACCACCGGGCGAGTGGGGCCTACCGCGCCGCCATGCTGGAACAGACCCTGCTGAAGTTCTACTTTGAGCAGACCGGGGCGGAGGTGACGGCGTGACCAGCCTGCATGAACGCCCCGCCGTGGGCGCAGTCGGTGAGGCCATTGTGCACGAGAGCGCCGCGCTGCACGTGACCGGGGCGGCGCTGTACACCGACGACCTGGGCGTGAAGATGACAGGGCTGCTGCACGCCTGGCCGCTCCAGGCTGGGCACGCCCACGCCCGCCTGACCAGACTCGACACCGCGCCCTCGCTGAAGGTTCCCGGCGTGGTGCGCGTCCTGACCGCCGCCGACGTGCCGGGCCTCAACGACGCCGGGGTCAAGGGCGATGAGCCGCTGCTGATGGGCGAGGATGGCCCAGGCGAGGTCATGTTCCACGGGCAGGCAGTCTGCTGGGTGCTGGCCGAATCGGAAGACGCCGCGCGGCTGGGCGCTGAGGCCATCGTGGCCGAGTACGAAGCGCTGCCTTCCATCGTCACGCTGAGAGAAGCCATCGACCAGGAGTCGTTTCAGGGATCGCGGCCCACCCTGCGGCGCGGCGATGTGGCGGCGGGGCTGGCGCAGGCCGCGCACGTCTTCAGCGGCGAGTTCGAGTGCGGCGGGCAGGAACACTTCTACCTGGAAACGAACGCGGCGCTGGCCCACATCGACGAGTCCGGCCAGATGTTCGTTCAGAGCAGCACCCAGCACCCCTCGGAGACGCAGGAGATCGTGGCCCACGCGCTGGGGCTGCCCAGCCACGCGGTCACGGTGCAGTGCCTGCGGATGGGCGGGGGATTCGGCGGCAAGGAGATGCAGCCCCACGGCTACGCGGCCATCGCGGCGCTGGGGGCCACGCTGACCGGACGCCCGGTGCGGCTGCGGCTGAACCGCACCCAGGACCTGACCCTGACCGGCAAGCGCCACCCGTATCTGGCCCGCTGGACGGCTGGCTTCGACGACGCGGGGAAGCTGCTGGCTCTGGAGGCCGAACTGTACTCCGACGGCGGCTGGAGCCTGGACCTCTCCGAACCCGTAATGGCCCGCACGCTGTGCCACATCGAGAACGCGTATTTCATCCCGCACGTGCGGGTGCGCGGAACGGTCTGCCGCACGAACAAGACCTCGCAGACGGCCTTCCGGGGCTTCGGCGGGCCACAGGGCATGCTGATCGTCGAGGACCTCCTGAGCCGCTGCGCTCCCCGGCTGGGCCTGGAGGCGGAGGAACTGCGGCGGCGCAACTTCTACGCCCCCGGTCAGACCACGCCCTACGGCCAGCCGGTGAAGGACGCAGACCGTATCCTGACCGTCTGGGACACGCTGCTGAGCAGTTCGGACTACGCGGCGCGGCAGGCTGAAATCAGCACCTTCAACGCCGCGCACCCGTACCGCAAACGTGGCCTCGCCGTCACGCCGGTCAAGTTTGGCATCAGCTTCAACTTCACCTCGTACAACCAGGCCGGGGCGCTCGTCCACGTCTACAAGGACGGCTCGGTGCTGATTAACCACGGCGGCACCGAGATGGGCCAGGGGCTGCACACCAAGATGCTCCAGGTGGCGGCCACCGCGCTGGGCGTGCCGATGAGCGCCGTGCGGCTGGCCCCGACCCGCACCGACAAGGTGCCCAACACCAGCGCCACGGCGGCCAGCAGCGGCGCTGACCTGAACGGCGGGGCGGTCAAAGATGCCTGCGGGCAGATCAGGGGGCGGCTGGCGGCGGTGGCGGCAGGGCGGCTCGGGGTGCATCCGGACGACGTGCGCTTCGAGGCAGGCAGTGTATTTGCGCTGGGCCATCCGGAAACCAGCCTGGATTTTGCCAAGCTGGTCCATCACGCCTACATGGAGCGCACCCAGCTGTGGGCCGCCGGGTTCTACCGCACGCCGGGGCTGCACTGGGACCGCGAGGCCATGCAGGGCGAGCCGTTCAAATACTTTGCCTACGGGGCGAGCGTATCGGAGGTGGAGGTGGACGGTTTTTCGGGGGCCTACCGCCTGCGCCGGGTGGACATCCTGCACGACGTGGGCGATAGCCTTTCGCCGCTGATCGACCTGGGCCAGATTGAGGGCGGCTTCGTGCAGGGCGCGGGCTGGTTGACCCTGGAAGACCTGCGCTGGGACGTCACGGACGGGCCGAATCGGGGCCGCCTCGCCACGCCGTCGGCCAGCACCTACAAGCTGCCCAGCTTCGGAGAGATGCCGGAGGTATTCAATGTAGAACTGCTGGAACGCGCCACCGAGACCGGCGTGGTGTACGGCAGCAAGGCGGTGGGCGAGCCGCCCCTGATGCTGGCGATCAGCGTGCGTGAGGCGCTCAGGGCGGCGGTCATGGCCTTCGGGCCGCCCGGACGCAGCGTGGAACTCGCCAGCCCCGCCACCCCGGAAGCGGTGTTCTGGGCGCTGGACGCGGCAAGAAACGCCATGCTCGCTCAGGCTGTGGCGGCGGACGACTGATGAAAGACTTCCATACTTTGGATCGCTGTTTGCCCCTCCCTCGTCGTGAACGGACGCGGATGACCACGCCACTCCTCCCCCTTGAGGGGGGAGGCTGGGAGGGGGTGAACGGGCCGAACATCCCAAGAAACACGAGTTCGACTCTTCTCTTGGCGGCCAATTAAATGGACTGGTTGACCGCCCTCCAGACCTGCCAGGAGCGCGGCGAAAATGCCGTGATGGTCACGCTCGCCACGGTTCGCGGTCACGCCCCGCGTGAGGCCGGGGCCAAGATGGTGGTCGGCCTGCGCGAAACCTACGGCAGCGTGGGCGGCGGCAACCTGGAGGCGACGGCGGTGGACCGCGCCCGGCGGATGCTGCACACGGGCCGCGCCGAGCCGGAGCTGCTGACCCTGCGCCTGACGGACCGCGCCCCGGCGGAGTTTGGACGGCAGTGCTGCGGCGGTGAGGTCACGCTGCTGCTGGAGGTCATTCAGGCTGCCCGCCCGGCGGTGGCGATTTTCGGCGTCGGGCACGTGGGCTTCGCTCTGGCGCGGATTCTGGCGACGCTGGACACCGAACTGCACCTGATCGACTCCCGCGAGGTTCAGCTCGCTCCTGAGCGTCTGGGCGTGCTGCATCTGGCGGCGAAGGCAGGCATCCACGTTCACCACTCTCCGATTCCCGAACTGGCCCTGGAAGACCTGCCAGCACGCACCCATCTGTTGATCATGACCCATGACCACGCCGAGGACGCCGCGATTCTGGACGCCGCCCTGCGCCGACAGACTGGCTTCATCGGGCTGATCGGATCGGGTACCAAGTGGACGCGCTTCCGTCAGCAGCTCTCGGAGTTGGGGCACACGGCGGCGACTCTGGAACGGGTCACGACGCCCATCGGTATTCCTGGAACTTCGAGCAAGCTGCCGGAGATGATCGCCGTCTCGGTGGCCGCCCAGATCGCCGCGCTGCTGGAGGCTAGACCTTCGGCACAGCCGGTCCAGGCCGTCATGAACCTTTCGGAATCCCCCCTGTGAAGCTCTACCGCGCCGCGTTCATGCACACGCCCGCCAGCCCTTTCCGGCAGGCAGACGCGCTGCACACCGAGGAGGACGGTGGCCTGCTCGTAGACGGCGGAACCATTCTCGCCATCGGCGGGTTTTCTGGTGTGCGCGCGGCATACCCGGACGCCGAGGTCGTGGATCTGCGTGGCCCCGACTCGTCGCCAGGGGTGCTGTTGCCGGGCTTCATCGACACCCACGTTCACTATCCGCAGGTGCGGGTGCTGGGTGGGCTGGGCATGCCGCTGCTGGAGTGGCTGGAGCGCCACACCCTGCCGGAAGAGGCGAAGTTCGGGGACGCTGAGTATGCCAGGGCAGTAGCAGGGGAATTTCTGGCGGGCCTGGCGAGCCACGGCACCACCACGGCGCTGGTGTTCGGCAGCCACTTCGCGGGTGCGGTGGACGAATTCTTTGCCCAGGCCGCCGCGTCGGGCCTGCGGATCGTGGCGGGGCAGGCGCTCGCTGACCGGATGCTCAGGCCGGAGTTGCACACCACGCCGGAGCGGGCGTACGAAGAAGGCAGGGTACTGACCCTGCGCTGGCACGGGCAGGGAAGACTGCTGTACGCCGTCACTCCGCGCTTCTCGCTCAGCGCCTCAGAGGGCCTGCTGGACGCCTGCGCCGCGCTGCTCAGCGAGACGCCGGGGGCGCGCTTCACTTCTCACATCAACGAAAACGTGCAGGAAATCGCGGTGGTGCGCGGGCTGTTCCCGGAGGCGCGCGATTACCTGGACACCTATGAGCGGGCCGGGCTGCTGGGGCGGCGCAGCGTGCTGGCGCACAACATCCACGCCACGGGCAGGGAGCTGGACAGCATGGCCGCCCACCGCTGCACGGCGGCCCACTGCCCGTGCAGCAACAGCTCGCTGGGCAGCGGCTTTTTTCCGCTTGCGCGGCACCTGGCGGCGGGCGTCCACGTCTCGCTGGGCACCGACGTGGGCGGCGGCACGGGCTTCGGCATGCTCAAGGAGGGGTTGCAGGCGTATTTCATGCAGCAGTTGATGCCGGGCGGGATGCCGCTCTCGCCCGCCCATCTGCTGTACCTGTGTACCCTGGCCGGGGCCGAGGCGCTCGACCTGCAAGGCCAGACCGGAGATTTCAGCGTGGGCAAGGCCTTCGACGCGGTACACCTCAGCCCGCTCGCCGGTACGCCA
This sequence comes from Deinococcus sp., assembly GCA_025351205.1. Lineage (GTDB taxonomy): Bacteria > Deinococcota > Deinococci > Deinococcales > Deinococcaceae > Deinococcus. Next base: position 4,345 of record JANXWI010000323.1, on the reverse strand, counting down.
CTGAGCGCCGTGATGGAGCACGCGCAGGGGCCGGAGCGCGTTCTGGCGGCCCTGTTTACCCTGGGCAGTTCGGCGGACGTGCGGCAGGTCTGGGTGGGCGGCGACACCGTGTACGGGGGCTGAGATGCCTCCGGGAGACGGGCTGTTTTCAGGAGCCGGGACGCGGGATGTCCGGGCGCTGCTGGAGGCCAGTTTCCGGGCGGCGCTGGCGGCCACCGACCCGGCAGTCCTGACAGCGGCCCACCTGCCGAGCGCCCCTCCGGACGCCGTGATCGCCGTGGGCAAGGCCGCGCCCGCGATGCTGGGCGCGCTGCTGGACAGGGTTCCGGGCGTGCCCTCGCTGCTGATCGCTCCGCGCGGGCTGGGCGTCCCTGGCACGGCGGCCACCCATACAGTCCTGTCGGGCCACCCCGTGCCCGACGAGAACAGCGTGCGGGCGGCGGACGCGGCCCTGGCGCTGGCGGCTGGCCTGCGCGCCGATCAGCGCCTGCTGGTGCTGATTTCTGGCGGCGGCAGCGCGCTGATGGCCGCGCCCTGGGGCGTGACCCTGGCCCAGAAGCGTGCCCTGACGGCGGCGTTGCTGGTGAGCGGGGCCGACATCGGGCAGGTCAATGCGGTGCGCAAACACCTGTCGCGCGTCAAGGGCGGGCGGCTGGCCCTGTCCACCTCCGCGCACATCACGGCGCTGCTGCTCTCGGACGTGGTGGGCGACGACCCCGCCACCATCGCTTCGGGGCCGACAGTGACCGATCCCAGCACTTTTCAGGACGCGCTGGCGGTGCTGGACCGCTTCGCCATCCGGGCACCGGAGGCCAGAAAGCATTTTGAACTCGGCGTTGCCGGAAGATTGCCGGAGACGCCCAAACCGGCTTCGGAACCTGAAGGGCGTGTGTCAAATCGGATCATCGGCTCGGGGCGGCTGATGCTGGAGGCGGCTCAGAAGTTCCTGCGCTCCCAGGGTGTGCAGGCCGAACTGCTCAGCGCGGCCCTGACCGGTGAGGCGCGCGACCTCGCCGCCGCCCACGCGCGGCTCGTCCGCGAGGCCCGGCAGCGGGGCAGGGGGCCAGTCGTTCTGCTTTCCGGCGGGGAGGCCACCGTGACGCTGGGGGCGCGTCCCGGCCTGGGGGGGCGCAACCACGAGTTCGCGCTGGCCCTGCTGCTGGAACTCGGGCAGCACGGCGTCTACGCCCTCTCGGCAGGTTCGGACGGGGTGGACGGCAACAGCGGCGCGGCGGGCGCGTTCCTGACCCCGGACAGCCTGGTGCGGGCGCGGCAGCTCGGCCTGGACGCCGACGATGCGCTGCGGCGACACGACTCGGGCAGCTTCTTCGCCCGGCTGGGTGATCGGCTCGTGACCGGGCCGACGGGCACCAACCTGAACGACTTCCAGGCTGTCTGGGTGGAGGCTGACGGGCCGTGATATTGCCCTGGACAGGGTGAATCTGGACCTGACCGGCACAGAAAGCCAGGCCGACGCCTCTGCCACTGAACTTTCTGCTGGCGGGCCGCGTATTCCAGGCAAGCCCCTGACACGGGCAATCCACACACACGGGCAACCCCATCGCCCGTCTGGAGAACAGATGTACACCCGAAATCCCGAGCAAACACTGTGCTCTCAACCGGAAAGACTGGGCTGCCAGACAGAAAGACTGGGCTGCCAGACAGAAACACTGTGTCGCCAGACAGAAACACTGTGCTGGAAGTCGGAAACCTGTGCTGTCAGCTTTGCTAGGTTGAGACCATGACGCCAACAGACAAGCCCCAGTCGCCCGCCGCCAGCCCGGCCCGGCGCGAGTTTTTACGGCAGGGCGGACTGGCGGCGGCGGGCGCACTGGTGCTGGCGGGCGGCCTGACTCTGGTCAGCCGCAGGCCTGCTGCTGCCCGCACCCCGGCGCTGGCAGGCGCGCAGGGGCTTCCGGCCCGCGTCTATACCGGCCCCTACGACACCAAAGAGCCGATGAGCGCCCTGGGCGACATCACCGGCTACAACAACTACTACGAATTCGGGCTGGACAAATCGGACCCGGCCCGCAACGCCGGAACGCTCAAGACCCGCCCCTGGACGGTGCAGATCGGCGGGCTGGTCCGCAAACCCCAGACCGTCGATATCGACACCCTGCAATCGTGGTTCCCGCTCGAAGACCGCCTGTACCGCATGCGCTGCGTCGAGGGCTGGAGCCTGGTGATTCCCTGGATGGGCTTCCCGCTGGCCGCGCTGCTGCGGCGCATCGAGCCGGGCAGCGGCGCAAAGTACGTTCAGTTCACCTCGCTGGCCGACCCGGCGCAGATGCCCGGCGTGCAAGGCGCGGTTTTAAACTGGCCCTACACCGAGGCGCTGCGGCTCGACGAGGCCATGAACCCGCTCACCCTGCTGGCGGTGGGTCTGGACGGCAAGGTGCTGCCCAACCAGAACGGCGCGCCGCTGCGGCTGGTCGCGCCCTGGAAGTACGGGTTCAAGAACATCAAGGCCATCACCCACATCACCCTCACCGCCGAACAGCCCAGGACCACCTGGAGCATCGCCGCCCCAGACGAGTACGGCTTCTACGCCAACGTCAACCCGGCGGTTGACCACCCGCGCTGGAGTCAGGCCAGCGAGCGGCGCATCGGGGAGCTGAGCCGCCGCCCCACCCTGCCCTTCAACGGCTACGGTGAGCAGGTGGCGGCCCTGTACAGCGGTCTGGACCTGCGGAGGAACTTCTGACCCGCGCGGCTCCGTCTGCACGCCGCCTGCCCGCCAACGCCTGGGTGGTTCCGGCCACGGCCATCGGGGCGCTGCTGCCGCTGCTGCTGCTGGTCAGCGACTTTTTCACCGGGCAGCTGGGGGCCAACCCGCTGCAACGCGCCGAGCAGCAGACCGGCGTGCTGGCCCTGAGCCTGCTGCTGCTGTCTCTGAGCACCACGCCGCTGCGCCTGATCGCTGCCCGCGCAGACCTGCGCCTGCTGTGGCCCGCTCGTGTACGCAAGACGCTGGGCCTGACCGGGGCGCTGTACGCGGGCGTCCACCTGCTCATTTACGGGCTGGACAAGGGGTTTAATCCGCTCAACTTCCTGAGCGACGTGCTCAAGCGGCCCTATATCACCGTGGGCCTGAGCGCGCTGCTGCTGCTCGTGCCGCTGGTGTTGACCAGCCGAAAGGATTCGGTGAAACGGCTGGGCTTCGAGCGCTGGACCCGGCTGCACAGGTTGAGCTACCTCGTCGCCGCGCTGGGCGTGCTGCATTTCTGGTGGTCGGTCAAAAAAGACCACACCGGCCCGGTCATCGCGCTGATGCTGCTGCTGGCCCTGTTCGGTATCCGACTGCTGTTGCAGCGGCGCACAAAGGCCAGGGAGCGAAAAGCCGCCGTATAACGGTTTGAACAGGTGTGGCCTGACTCCAATTCCAGGGGTCATACTCAAGAGTTGCAAAGCTGCATAACACACAAAAAGCATGTCTGGAACGTGCCTTTCTTGTTTCTGTGACAAAATCAATTGAAGCCGTTCCAGACGCCCTCGAACTCTACCGTGCCATCAACATGGAATTGAAGCCTTTACATCGCCGTGTCTACGCCGGGTTGCTGGATCTCTTCCCGAGTATCACCCCCTCGCTGTGAGAGGCCCCTCTCCCACAGGGATAGAGCGGAAGAGAACCCCCTTAGATCGGTTGACGCTGTATCAGACGCCGGGCTACCCCTTCTGCTCTGCGAACAGCGCCGCGCCGTACAGTCCGGCGTCCGCGCCCAGCTGGGCGGGCCTGACCTGGACCCGGTACAGCTCCGGCTGCTTCTGGACGCAGTCTTGCAGCCGCCTGATGAACTCCGGATTCAGGCCCACGCCGCCGCCGATCACCACGTCCTCTATGCCCGTCAGTACCCGGACCTCCCCGAAGCCGCGCACCAGCGCCCAGACGGCCCGCTCCAGCCGTTCAGCCGCCGCCGCGTTTCCGTCCAGCGCCCACCCGATCAGCTGGGCCGCACCCCCGCTGCCGCCCTGCTGCCGGGTCCACTGCTCCAGCGCCCGTCCGCCCGCCAGCGATTCGGTGGTCTGTCCGGTTTCGGCGCGCAGATACCCGAAATCTGCGTGAACGCCGCTGGCCGACTGCAACAGCTGGCCGCCCAGGACGAGGCCCGCGCCGACCCCCGTCGAGACGGTCACGAACATCATGGCGGCTAGTCCCCGCCCAGCGCCCAGCCGGGCCTCTCCGAGTGCTGCGGCGTCGGCGTCGTTCAGCACCGTTACCGGCAGCCCGGTCTGCTCTGCGAGTTCCGCCCTGAGGTCTATCCCGGTCCAGCCGGGCATCGTCTCCAGGTTCAGGGCCGACACCACCCCCCTGCGAACCCGGCCCGTGGCGGCCACAGCGAGGTGT
>JANXWI010000308.1 GCA_025351205.1 Deinococcus sp. | reverse complement strand
TCGGATGCTCAGTCCGTTCACCCCCTCCCCAGCCCTCTCGTTCCGAGCGACCAAGCGTGCTCATGCGCGCTGCTCTGGTCAAGACGCTGTACCAGTCCCCGCTCAAGGGTGAGGGAGCACAAACGACTGAATTAATATTGATATGGACTCTAACAATAAGACAAAGTGCTTTCGCCATTACCACGGGCGAAAATCCACATCCAACGCGTGACTTGTTATCCATCTTGCAGCACCACCAGACTCTCCGGCGGCAGGTACAGCGCCACCTCCTCGTCGTAGTCGAAATCCTCGTCGGCCCCGATGTCGGCGTTGAGCTGAAAGGCCACCAGCGACTGCCCCGACGCCTGAAGCAGATACTGGTTCTCGGCCCCGGTGTACACGATGTCGTCCACGCGGGCACGCACCTCGTTGCCCACCGCCACGTCGTCGCGCTCCATCCGCAGCTTTTCGGGCCGGATGCTCAGCACCACGTCCTGACCGACCTTCAGGCCCGCCGAGTAGCGGGTGCTCAGCGGGCCATGCACCGTGCGGACGATGGCCGAACCTTCCAGCACCTCGCTCACCGTGCCGGGAATCAGGTTGCTGCTGCCCAGGAAATTGGCGACAAAGGCGGTGCGCGGGCGCTCGTACAGCTCCTCGGCGCGGCCCAGCTGCTCGACCCGGCCCCGGTTCATGACGGCAATGCGGTCCGACATCACCAGCGCCTCTTCCTGATCGTGGGTCACGAACACGAAGGTGATGCCCAGCGTCTCCTGGAGGTTGCTCAGCTCGACCTGCAACTCTTTTCGCAGCTTCAGGTCGAGCGCGCTCAATGGTTCGTCGAGCAGCAGCACTTCCGGCTCGTTCACGATGGCGCGGGCCAGGGCCACACGCTGCCGCTGACCTCCAGAAAGCTGTTCGGGGCGACGCTTTGCGAAGTCGGCGATCCGCACGGTTTCAAGCGCCCTGGCCACCCGTTCCCGTTGCAGGGCCTGCGGCACGCCCTTCATCTTCAGCCCGAAGGCCACGTTGTCCTGCACATTCAGGTGCGGAAACAGCGCGTAACTCTGGAAGACCGTATTCACATTACGGAGGTGCGGCGGCACGCCCGTCATGTCGCGGTTGCCGATCAGCACCTGCCCTGAATCCGGGTTCTCGAAGCCCGCCAGGATTCGCAGGAGCGTGGTCTTGCCACAGCCCGAAGGCCCCAGCAGGCTGAAAAACTCGCCGCGCCGGATGTCGAGGTCGATGTCGTCGAGCACCAGCGTGCCGCCGCCGCCCGTAGCAAAACTCTTGGACACGTCGATCACGCTCACGGCGGCGTCGGCGCTCAGCTCGCGCGGGCGCTTGCCCTTGAAGGCGGGGGCGGTTATGGGCGTGTCCTCCAGGCTGGCTTTGGGGTGTCGGGGCATGCGGCAGTCGTCATGGCAGAAGTGTAGCGGATGGGGGCGGCTGGCCCTGTTTTCTGGACCCCCGAACATCTGAGAACACACCGTCACGAACCATACTGCCCGGCCCCCACAGCTTCACTAGACTGATGGACATGAACCTGCCGCCCGTGACCGCCTCTGCCCCGCCGGTCCGCCCGGAGCTGACCCAGTCCGAGTCAAGCCGACTGGAGCAGATCCATCAGATCACCGAACCGCTGGCCGACGTGTTCAGGCAGGAAGCGGCGCAGGCAGACCGCACCGAGCAGCTTTCAGACTTGGGCGTGCATGCCATCAAGGCCAGCGGCTACGCGGCCCTCACGGTTCCAACCCGGCTGGGCGGCTTCGGGGCCAGCCTGCACGAGTTCGCCGCAGCGCAGGAGAGATTGGGTCAGGCCGACGCCTCGCTGGCGCTGGTGGCCGCCATGAACGCACACCTGCTGGGCAGCGTGGGCGAAGCCGGAAGCTGGCCGGACGCCGTGTATGCCGAGCTGGCCCACGCCGCCGTGACGCGCGGGGCGCTCAGCAACTCGCTGGCGAGCGAACTGGATCTGGGCAGCCCTTCACGCGGCGGGCTGCCGTCCACGCGGGCGGTCAGGGTGGACGGCGGCTGGCTGGTCACGGGGCTGAAAACCTGGTCTACCGGCTCGCGGGCGCTGGATTTCCTGGTGGTCACGGCGGCGGTGGACGGCCAGCAGGTGTGGCGCTTCGTGATCCCGGCAGGAACGCCCGGCGTGGAGGTTCTGTCCACCTGGAAGGGCAGCCTGGGCCTGCGCGGCAGCGGCTCGGACGACGTGCAGTTCACGGACGTGTTCGTGCCGGGCAGCCACGCCCTGCCGCCGTCTGCACCACTTTCTCCCGTGGCTCTGGCCAGCAGCGGCGGCTGGTTCTGGACGGCGGTGGCGGCCACCTACCTGGGCGTGGGGCAGGCGGCGCTGGACGCCTTCGTGCAGTACGCGAACAAACGTGTTCCCACCGCGCTGGGAGAGCCGATTGCCACCCTGCCCAAGGTGCAGCAGGCGGCGGGGCAGATGAACCTGGAGCTGCTGAGTGCCCGCGCCCTGCTCGTCAACGTCACGCAGGCGTGGGCCGAGCCGGAAGCGCGACCAGAGCTATTGCCCCGCCTCGCCGCCGCCAAGCTGCTGTGTACCAACGCCGCCGTGAGCGTCACCGACCTCGCGCTGCGGGCGGCAGGCGGCGCGGCCCTGACGGCTGGCCTGCCGCTGGAACGTTATTTCCGCGACGCCAGAGCCGGCCTGACCCACCCGCCGAGCGACGACGCTGCACTGAGCATGCTTGGAAAGCAGGTGCTTGAGCTGTAAATACTATCCACACTGCCTAGAGCATTTGTCATCATTCCGCTGCCAAAACAACTGCCTTTTGTCAGCTCCATCCTCTTGGCGTGAACAGCGCGGTGTCTTATGCAGAACAGCTGTCGTCGTAAACGGAGCGGTCAAGCGCCTGCTGGGCGCTGTCCTGACCAAGAACGCGGATGACCACGCCACTCCTCCCCCGCAGGCGCTTGGACGCTGACCACGCTTGACCGCATGCCCAATGCTCCACTAAGTTCACTCCTGTCTTGGGCAGAACAGCGCGCTTGAGCACGCTTGCCCGCTTCTTGGGCAGAACAGCGCGGTTGACCACGCTTGCCCGCTTCTTGGGCAGAACAGCGCGGTTGACCATGCTTGCCCGCTTCTTCTTGGCGAGAACAGCGCCCATGTGGACGCTTCGCCACTTGGGCAGAACGGACGCGCCTTCTTGGTCACAGCAGCGCGGTTGACCACGCTTGACCGCTGGGCACGCCTGCCCGCTCCAGTCGGTCAAAAAGAGAAAGCCTTTTTGACAAATGCTCTAAACAATAGTCTGAATAGTTTTAGAATGTAGAGATTCGATGTCGATCAATACGACGTTTTTGCCCCTCCCCCTTGAGGGGGGAGGTTGGGACTGGTACAGCTCGAAGAGAGGGGGTGAGCAGACTGGGCATCCCGTTACTGTTAAACCACTGGCCCCATCTGTCTCATACGACGGTGCAGCGATCAGATTCGGCGCCACGCCCTCCGCTCAGGGCTGACCCGACGCGGGCTGAACGGCGTCTGTGGGCAGCTGGCTGGCGGGCGACTGGTTAATGGGCGGGGGCTTGATCAGCAGTTCAGGCCCGCCCGCCGCGATCTGGGCCGCCATCTGGGCGTCGGTGGGTGCCGGGGCCTGGGATACAGGCGGCTGTACTACTGGCGGCTGGACAGACCCGGTCTGCTGGCCCACGTTGTTCTGGAGCGGCTGCGGCGGGCAGATTGCTCTGTCTCCGGTGGCCGGAATGTCCAGCTCGCACTGGCGTGTGCCGTCGTCGGACTGCAAGGTGCCGCGCACCGCCTTGCCGGTGTCGGGGATCAGCACGAAGCCCTGGTCGTCGAGGGTGTACTTCTGGCCGCTGAGCAGGAACACCCCGTACACGCTGAACTCTTTGGCCGAGTAGAACAGCTGCACCCAGCGCGACACGTCGAAGTTGCGCGTCCAGTCGAGAATGTACACGCCGCTCTGGGCCAGCGAGATGTCGGCAGTGGCGTCGCGGGCAGTGATGTTGAAGGGCAGGGCGTCGAGGTCCACGGCCACCTGCGAGATGCTGCCTTCCGGCAGCCCGGTCAGCAGCGCCTCGCCGCTGGCGTCGGTGACGGCCACCCGCGCGCCGTTGAGCAGCAGCGGAATACCGGGCGTGTTGGTCCTCACGACCACCGCCCGCTGACCGAGCTTCTGGCCCAGCACCGCGCGGCCAGGAAGGAAGGTCACGGCCCCGCGCACCTCGCCACTGAGCGATCCGGCCAGCCCGCTGCCCGTGCGCGACAGCGTGGCGTTGGCGCTGGTGTACAGCGTGCGGCTGTCTTCGTAGCTGGCGTTCAGGCTGGCGAAGTCGGTGGAGGCCCGCACCGTCTGCCCCGGCGCGATGACGTAGCTGGCCGCGAGGGTGCCGCCGTAGCGGGTGGTGGTGGCCGCCGGGTCGGTGGGCGTGGCCCCCTGAACACTGGCCGCCGGAACGCCCGTCGCCACGCTGGCCCCGGCCTCGACAGACAGCTGGTCGTTCGGGGTGTAGCGCAGCCCGAGGCCCGCCGACACCCGGCCCGCCGCGCCGCCCACCCCGCTGCTGGTATTCACGAAGGCGTTCAGCTGCTGGGTGCTGCTCAGGGCGTAACCCGCGTTGGCCCCGACGTTCCAGGCCTTCTGCAAGAAGCTGTAACCGGCGCTGAGCGTGCCGGTCAGCTGCCGCCCGTCGTCGAAGGTGTACCCGGCCCCGACGGACGCGTTGAGCTGCTGGCCGCCCAGGTCGTAACCGCCGCTCAGACTGCCCGCCCAGCGCCCGCTCTGGTAGCCCAGGCCCAGGCCAATCTGGCTGGCTCCGACGTTGAAAATCGGCACGTTGAGGCTGGCACTCAGGCCGAGGGTGCCGATCTGACGGGCGTAATCGGCGTTGACGCGCACGTCGGGAGTGGTCTGGCCGGCTGCCACTCCCCCCGCCGCATTGCCGGTCTGGACCGCCTGCGCGAACGACCCGCTGGCGCTCACGCCGAAGCCCAGGCTGTCGATGTCGGAGGTGTGCCGCGCCTGCACGCCCGCTCCGTAGCTGCTCTCGAGAAGCCGGGCGTTGGCCTGCACCGACCAGTTGTCGCTCAGGCCCAGCCGCCCGCTGGCGTCCAGGGTGCGCTGCGCCGAGCCGCCGAAGGGGTCGCCCAGGTAGCCGCCGCGCACCGTCGCCAGGTAGCCGCCGGGCCGCAGGCTGCCGCCGCCGAAGCTGTACGGCGACGAAAAGCTGCGCGTGCCGTTGCTGTCGGTCACGTTCACTTCCACGGTGCCCACGATGTTTTCGAGCGGAATGTTGAGAATCACCAGCCTGCCGGGGGCCGCCCGGAAACTGCGCAGGGTGCGCTCGCCCACCCGCACCACCACGTTGGCCTCCAGCGGCAGGTCGAGTTCGACCCGTGCCAGCTCGCGTTGCAGGCCGCCGCGCGTGTTGACGGTCAGGCCGCTGAAGCTTCCCACGCCGTAGCCCAGGCCACCCACGCTCTCGCCGTCTACACGGTAGGCCGCCGACACGCCCCAGTCGGTGTTCAGGTCGTAGTGGGCGATGGCCCGCACCCCGAAGCCGCCCGTGGTGACGCGCTCGGCGCCCGCACCCGGACTGCCCACACCCGGACTGCCCGCTACCGGGGTGCTGCTCAGGCTGGCGCTGAGGCCCACGTAGGCCGAGAGCGCCCCACCGAAATACGCCCCGCCCAGGTAGGTCTGGGCGCTCAGGCCGCCGCCGGTGGTGACGCTCGCCCGCAGGCCCGCGTCCGCGCCGTAGGCGGGCTGGGTGGGCGCGGGCGTCACGGCCTGGACGCCCCGGAAGTCGAGGGTGTTGCCGGGCAGCAGGTCCAGAACCGGCGTGAGCGAGAGCGTCTGGGCCAGCGGGTCGTAGTTCGGCTTCAGCGCCGGGTCGAGCAGCACGTAGTTCAGACCGTCGCAGCTCAGGGTGCTGAGGCCGTACTTGGATTCGGCGGCCTGGAGCGCCCCGCCTTCGAGCAGCAGGCCACCCGGCGTGACCCTGACCAGAAAATCGCCGCGCGTCTGCCCGCCCACCGTCACCTGAAGCAGCAGGTCGGGCGCGCTGCACGCCGCTGAACCCGGCGCAGACGTGGCCGCCGTCTGCTGTGCCCGCGCGTCCGGCAGCAGGCCGCCGCCCAGGCTGAGCAGCCCCAGCAGCAGCGCGCAGGAACGGCCCAGAACAGTTGCAGAACGAGAAGCAGTGGTGGGCGCGCGCGGTTGGCGGGTCATGGATTCCTTCTGAAATGGTTGAAGTGGGTGCCAAAGGGGGAGGGGGACGACGCAGGAGACATGGAAAGATCGGTCTGGATTTAGGGGGTCTGGTGTTGGTCTGCCAGTGGTGCGGGGCGTCGGAAAACGGAACCGGGGACGCCCCCTCACCCCGCTGCTACGCAGCGCCCCTCTCCCACGGGGGGCGAGGGGAGGGGCTGTGTTGTGCAAGGCGGCGGTGAACCCGATCCGGGTGGCCCGCCGCACACCCTGTTTACTGGTAGCTGATGAACAGCTTCAGCTCGCCGCTGTACTGGCCCGCCGCCGCGTTCCACTGGCCCGCCGGGATGGTGAAGGTGACGTTGCCGTAATGCACGTCGCCCACCCCGTCGAGGTCGTTGGCGCTGCCGTTGGTGTCG
>JANXWI010000305.1 GCA_025351205.1 Deinococcus sp. | reverse complement strand
GTGATGGTGGTCAGGGTGTTGCCAAACGGCTGCACAGTGAAGGCGTCGCCGAAATTCACGCTGTTGTCGGGCTTGATGTTGGTCGAGTCGGGCAGGTCGGCGCGGATGCCGCCGGGGTTCATCAGCGCAATGACGGCGTTGCCGGTGGCCGCACTCTTGGTCGCGGCGAGCTGCGAGTCGGCGATCACGTCGCCCAGGGCGCTTTCACCGGCGTCGTTGGTGGCGCGCAGAATCTGGGGCACGCTGATCTTGGCGACCACGGTGTTCTTCACCGCGTCGGTCAGGCCTTTGGCCTTGGCCACGATGGCTGTCTGGGCCGCGTCTCTGGGAATGGTGGTGGTGGCTCCGGCGTCCATGACCACGTTGGCGGCCTTGATCGAGATCAATTTGTGGTTGACCTTGTCCACCTGCAAATCGAGGCGCTGGAGCAGGTGGCCGTAGAAATCGCCCTGGATCACCACGCGGCTGCCGCCCGCCGGGTCGGGCACCAGGCAGTTGTAGCCCTGGTGGGTGTGCCCGCTGATGATGGCGTTCACGGCGGGGTCCACACGTTTGGCAATGTCCACGATGTTGCCCATCAGGCTGCTGCACCCGGCCACGTTGTAGGGGTCCTTGGTGTTACCGCCCTCGTGGATGAGCATGATAATCGCGTCGGGGTTGAGCGCCTTGATCTCGGGGATGAATTTGTTGACGCCCTCAGCCTCGTCGCCGAAGTTGAGGGTCGCCACGCCCGCCGGGGACACGATGGTGGGCGTGGTCTTGGTCACCGCCCCCACGAAGGCAATGCGCGCGCCGTCCGGCGTGGTCACGATCTTGTACGGCGCGAAGGCTGGCTTGCCAGTGGTTTTGTCGGTGACGTTGGCTCCCAGCCACTGAAACGATGCGCCGGGGTAGGCCGGGTCAAACTTGCAGGCCTTGGCGGCGTCGTTGCTGTCGCAGCCGCCGTTCTGCATGCGGAGCAGTTCCTTGAGGCCCTGATCGAACTCGTGGTTGCCCAGGCTGCTGACCGCCATGCCCATCTTGGAGAGCGCGATCACGCTCGGCTCGTCGCGCAGCAGACTGCTGATCACCGGGCTGGCCCCGATCAGGTCGCCGCCGCCCACCAGCACGGTGTTGGGATTGGTCGCCCGGACGCTGCCCACGTAGCCGCCAATGATCTCCGCGCCGCCCGCCGCGAGGTTGGCGGTGGCCGCCGGGTTGGCGGCGGTGGGGGCCGGAAGCTTGATGCCCGAAAAGCCGGTGGGCACCAGGTTGCCGTGAAAGTCGTTCAGGCCCAGCACCACCACGTCTACGGGCTTGTTGCCGCCGAACAGGCCGCAGGAGGAGAGGCCGAGGGCCAGGGTGAGCAAGGTCAGAGGTGTTTTCATCATCAGTCCTTATGTTGAAAGCCAGGTGTCAGGGCCGTGTGTGCTGGACATGAAACGGGAGGCAGGCCGTGTGGAACTTTAGCCTACCTCGCGCCGCCCGGCCATGCCGCCGCTTTCAGAGATGTTCAGATGGCCGTTTCAGGATTGCACACACATCACTCTGCCCCTGCACTCCCATCTGGACGCACTTTTTCCCATGTCTGCCGCCTGGGCAGAATGGACGCGCCTGGGCACACCGCTCTTCCCCGTGAGAAAGCCTGACCGCTGGGCACGTTTCCCCGTTCCAGTCCCCGTTCCAGCCGGTCTGTCAAAAGATGAACGCGGTTGTTCCTGACACCGCCAGCTCTCAGCCGCCGAATTCTGCGAACACAGACCTGGAAATCACCACGCGCTGAATCTCGGAGGTGCCCTCGTAGATCTCGGTGATCTTGGCGTCGCGGTACAGCCGCTCGACAGGATACTCGCGGCTGTAACCGTTGCCGCCGAACACCTGGATGGCCTCACGGGTCACGTCCACGGCGGCCTCGGAGGCCAGCAGCTTGGCGATGCTGGCCTCGCGGCCATACGGCTGGCCCACGTCCTTGAGCCACGCCGCCTTGAGCGCCACCAGCCGCGCCCCCTCGATGCGGGCGGCCATGTCGGCCACCTTGAAACTCACGCCCTGGTTCTCGGCAATCGGGCGGCCAAACTGCTCGCGCGACAGGGCGTAGCGGGCGGCGTGCTCGAAGGCGGCGCGGGCGATGCCGACGGCCTGCATGGCGATGCCGATGCGCCCGGCGTCCAGGCACGAGAGCGCAATGTTCAGGCCCTGGCCTTCCTGACCCAGCATGTTCCCTTCAGGAACCCGCACAGAATCAAAACTGACCGTGGTGGTGTGCGCCGCGTGCAGGCCGAGTTTTTCCTCGGGCTTGCCGAAACCCAGGCCCGGCGTGCCCCGCTCCACAATAAAGCAGCTCACGCCCCGCGCCCCGGCCCCGCCCGTGCGGGCCATCACGAGGTAGGTGTCGGCCTGGTTGCCCGAGGTGATCCAGCTCTTGCTGCCGTCCAGAATCCAGCCCCCGGGTTGATCGTGTGAGCCTTCCCGCGTGGCCTTCATCCGCAGGCTGGCAGCGTCGGAACCGGAGTTGCTCTCGGTCAGGCAGAAGGCCCCCAGCGCCTCGCCGGTCGCCAGCGGGCGCAGGTAGCGTTCCCGCTGGGCGTCGGTGCCGTACTTCAGCAGCATCTGCTCCGGCAACCCGTTCTGGACGCTCACAATCACGGCCACGCTGGCGTCGGCGGCAGAAATCTCTTCCAGGCACAGTGCGTAGGTCACGCTGTCCAGGCCCGCGCCGCCCCACGCCCCGGGCACCGTGGCCCCCATCAGCCCGAGTTCCGCCAACCCGCGCAACTGCTCTCTGGGATACTCGCCGCTGCGGTCATACTCGGCACTCAGGGGGGCGACCTTCGCCTGACAGAACTCGCGCACCGTCTGCACGATCAGGCGCTGGTCGTCCGAGAGACCAAAGTTCAGGCCCGCCGAGGCGGTGTCCGGGGACAGGACTTCGGGGGTCGGAGGTGCGGAGGCCGGGGCGAGGATGGTCATGCGCTCAGTTTACTCTGCTTCCCCTGCCAAGCGAACGGTTGTTAGGCAACTCGGGCAGCGAATCTGTAGGCCATCTCCAGTTTGAAGTGGGAGGGTCACCATTAAAGCAGGGGAGTCACTCCAATTCAGCTGGCGCGACCAGGCGTAAATCCAAACCCAGCGCACTCAAAGCGGCTTCTATCGGCCCTTTGTGCGAACAGCCCACGACGGCGAGCACCCGGCCCCCGGGGCAGGCCGTGGTCGCCAGTCGGAGACGGGCCGCCATGAACAGGTTACGGGCGTCCCAGTCGGCGAGGCGGGAACGGTCTTCCCCGCCTGGCAACTGCATTCGCAGAAACAGCCCGCTTTCCAGATCAACATTGACAGCTACGCCTTCTGGGCTGTTGAGGTGCTGAAGCATCGGCCAGTAGTCACCGGCCTCCTGCGCCCGCCGCGCTGCGGCCTCGTCGAGTGCGAAGCAGGGATGATCGGCCAGCTGCTGCCTGAATGCTTGCGTCTGGTAGGCCTGTTCCAGCACTTTCATCTTCTCTTCCATGACTGTGCTGCTCGTGAAGTCGTCGAAGTGGAAAAGCTGCTGGTGACCCAGGGCACGCGCCACCGCCACGCCCAGCCTCGTTCTTTCGCTCGGGGAGTCGGCCAGATTCTGTAACGCGGCGTGAATATCGTCCGGCAGTGACAAATCCGCTGTCCAGTGCAGGAGGGCATTCCAGGGTTCATAGGCGGCCAGGAAGGCCAGGACACGCACGGCAGGTTCGAGCTGTACATCGGCTGCTTTCTGCGCCGCCTCTGGCCGCTGCCAGCCCGTGAGCGCCCGCGCCTGTTCGCCCAGTGGGCGGGCCTCGACGATACCGCCATGTTG
>JANXWI010000303.1 GCA_025351205.1 Deinococcus sp. | reverse complement strand
CAGCATGGTGAACTATGGTTGGGAATATCTTGCTCAGGCGATCCGGTGGGAAAAAACGCTGGCTGAGACGTACTTTGACCTTCTAAGACATCCTTTTCCTTCTCCTGGCGCAGCTTGAACACAAGTTGTCCGGTACTGAAGGAAAACCGTTTTATGTCCTTCAGTTCAGTAGTGAAGCGGCTTTTTGTAGTTCTCGGACGTACTCAACAGAAACGCCCACTCCGAAGAATGGGCGTTCTGACTGCTCTTGAACTCGGGGAAGTCTGGATTCCGCTTGTTTTCCAAGCTCACACTTGCGGCGGGAAACGCCTGTTCCGGACGGTTGACCGGACCGAATCTCAGAGCCTTGACGGGAATCCGTATCAGTTGTCTTGCAGCAGCACCGCGCCGAAGTCCTTGCTGCCCGGCACCGGGTCCACAGCGAAGGCCGTGAACACCTTGCCCGCCGCCAGCGACAGCTTACCCGAGTCGATCACCACGGTTTTGGTGTTCGGCAGGGTGATTCTCACCTGATAATCACCAGCGGGCAGGGCCAGGTAGCCCGAGTTGGTGCTGTAGTGGAAGCCGCCGATGGCCGGTTTGAGATCGGCGATCTTGGCGTCGGGGGCAGTCACGTACACATCGACCACGTCGGCTGCCGGGTTGGCCGCCGCGTGGACCAGCCGCACCTGGGCTTTGTCAGACTTGCTGGGCGCCCTGTCTTCGAGCACCAGCGGCGTGATGGGCCGGGGCGTTTTGCCGTGGTCGTCATCGGCATTCAGCGTGCCGATCACGGCCACGGTGTAGCGGGTGTTGGGCGCGAGGTTCAGTGCGGCGTCCACCGGGCAGACGGTGGTACCGGTGGCGCACACCTTGACCTGACGCTTTCCGGACGGCAGCGCGGCGTAGCCCCCGCCCGCCACGTTGCCGGGAAAGATGCTGCGGAAGGTGAAGCCTGCGGCGGGCGACACTTTGGCCCCGTCCACGAACAGATCGACTGCCGGGGTATCGCTCGAAGCGTGCAGCGCCCGGACACCGCTCTTGTCCGCTTCAGTCACCGGCGCAGCCTCGAGCTTGGCCGTCCACTTGCCCTGATCGCCCCCGAAGATGTCTGGCCCGATGAAGATGCCCGACAGCAGTTCGGCCTTGCCGGGGTTGCCACGCCCGATGATGCCCTGCGGCTTGACATCGAACAGCACGATGCTGCTGCCGTCACGGAACAGAATGCCCCGCACCGCGACGTTGCCCGACAGCGTGCCTTCCAGATACTGCCTGCCGCCGCCCAGCGCCCTGAGCTTGAGCACCAGCGGGCCAGAGAGCACCGTGCCCTTGTTTGGCCCCTGGGTGACCGTGCCGCTGAAGGCGTAGGTGGCCGCACTGACGCTCCCAGTCGAGGGCTTGAGAGACTCGGTGCCGAGCATGCTCTGGGCCTGGGCATTGCTCATGTCGCTGGCGGTCACCGCCTCGGCGCCCGGCTGCCCGGCCACCGGAGCCTGTGCTCCTGGAACCTGGGCAGCCGGAGCCTGCGGCGCGCCGTTACAGGCGACCAGAGCGAGCGAAAACGTGCAGACGATCAGACCGTATGATCTCATGGTGGTTCCTGATTTCATGGTGTCTCCCTGCCGAGAACGAGAGGATTTCGGCGTGTGCCCCTCACCGTACGTTGCCGCCTGATTTTTGAAATGAAAGTCGGCTTACAATAAAAAGTGAAGGAAAAATAAAGACAGAACAAATGAGAATTACGCGACATTCTGATGCATCTTTAAATTTTTATCGGGCACGGGCATCCCGTCGAGGGCGTATCTGGCGGCCCTGGCAGGCCATGTCATGGCCGCGACCCCAGAGAGAACTCATGCGAACTTCATACAGACAACGACGACTACGACACAATTCCGACTTCTGAATCGAAACCCTGGGTTGCGAAATACAGATTCCCGGGTTGAACTGAAAGCTGACTGGAGACGCGGGACTTTTCCCCGGGCGGTGTGAGGGCGGTCGGTATCTCCGCTGGGCGCACCTCAAGCCCGGTTCTCAGAATGTTCACGCCCGGCACATGAGTGGGCGAGGCGTCAGCAGAGGCGGCCACCTGTCTCGCCGTTCCCCCAGCCGTGACAGCCGCTCAGCCCTAAACTTGAGCCATGACCAAGCCAGTATCAGGCAGACCCGTATCAGGCAGACCCTTATCAGGCAGCACCCGCAGCGAATCCGACAGCATGGGCAGCCTCGAAGTGGACGCCACGCGCTACTGGGGCGCACAGACCGAGCGCAGCATCCACAATTTTCCCATCGGGCGCGACACCTTCGTGTGGGGGCGGCCCATCATCCGGGCACTCGGCATCCTGAAAAAGGGTGCGGCCCAGGCCAATGCCGAACTGGGCGAACTGCCCCAAGGCATTGCCGGGCTGATTGTGCAGGCCGCCGATGAGGTCATTGCGGGCGAACTGGACGATCATTTCCCGCTGGTGGTGTTCCAGACCGGATCGGGCACCCAGAGCAACATGAACGCCAACGAGGTGATTTCTAACCGCGCCATCGAGCTTGCGGGCGGCGTCATGGGCAGCAAGGCCCCGGTGCATCCCAACGACCATGTGAACCGGGGCCAGAGCAGCAACGACACCTTCCCGACGGCCATGCATATCGCCGTGGTGCTGGAGCTGCGCGAACGGCTGTACGGCGCGGTGGGCAAACTGCGCGGCACGCTGCACGCCAAGAGCGGGGAATACGCCGGAATCGTGAAGGTCGGACGCACCCACCTGCAAGACGCCACGCCGATAACTCTGGGCCAGGAGATCGGCGGCTGGGTGGCGCAGCTCGACTTCGCGCTCTCGGAGGTGCGGCACACCGAGGCGGGCCTGTATGACCTGGCCATCGGCGGCACGGCAGTCGGCACCGGCCTGAACGCGCACCCGAAGTTCGGCGACCTGGCGGCCCGGAAATTTGCCGAGGAGACGGGCGTGCCGTTTCGCAGCGCCGCCAACAAATTCGCCGCCCTGAGCGCCCACGACGCGCTGGTGCAGACCTCGGCGGCCCTGCGGACCCTGTCGGGCGCCCTGATGAAGATGGCGAACGACGTGCGCTGGCTGGCGAGCGGGCCGCGCAACGGCATCGGTGAGATCACCATTCCAGAAAACGAGCCGGGCAGCAGCATCATGCCGGGCAAAGTCAACCCGACCCAGAGCGAGGCCATGACGATGGTGGCGACCCGCGTGTTCGGCAACGACGCCACCGTCGCCTTTGCGGGCAGCCAGGGCAACTTTCAGCTGAACGTCTTCAAACCCGTCATGGTCCACGCCGTGCTGGAAAGTATCCGGCTGATTGCCGACGCCTGCCTGGCCTTCAACGACCACTGCGCGGTGGGCATCGCGCCCAACCTGGAGCGCATCGAGCACAACCTGTCCATCAACCTGATGCAGGTCACGGCGCTCAATCGGCACATCGGCTACGACAGAGCCGCCGCTATCGCCAAGAAGGCGAACAAGGAAGGATCGAGCATGAAGGAAGCGGCATTGAGCCTGGGCTACCTGACCGAAGAAGAATTCGCGGCGTGGGTCGTGCCACTCGACATGACGCACAGCTGAGGTTGATGTTCTATGTCCATTGCCAACCGCAGAATTGATGAAGTGGTACGTGGTGCGTTGACAGATCTGTTAACACAGTGCGGATTTTCCAGAGATGGCCGAACCTTTCGCAGATGGGAGGGCCATTTATGCCTGATTGTCAACATACAGGCCAGTCACGGAAATTTAGGAAATGATGGAAAATTTTGTGTAAATCTTGCTATTTATATGTCTGAATCACATCTATCGGCAGGCACTTCAGTTCTCAGGAAGCCGAAGGAGTTTGATGGTCAGCACCGTACACGTCTTGAAAAGGGATCATCAGCTTCAGACGATTGGTGGGATATGAGAGCAGAGACCTCGACAAATAAACTGTCGGCGGAAGTGGCTGATCTGCTGGAAAAGCGCGGTCTGCCGTGGCTCCTATCTCAGACTGGGGAGTCTCAAGCCGAAACCCCTGCCCGCGAATGACAACGGGCCATAGAACGTGCCGCTGGACATGACGCACAGCTGAGGTCAACTGGCCTGGAGCTGACCGGCCTGCCGCTGCCACGCTGCCCTCTGCTTCCGCTGCCGCCCTGGCCCCGGCTGGGCTACCCTGAGCGTATGTCCGAGCCGCTGCCCCGCCCCATGCTGCCCGCCGCCCTGCCCGCAACCTTCGACATGATCGTCCATCCGGTTTCCCGGCTGTCGGGCACCATCGCCGCGCAGCCGAGCAAGAACTACACCACCCGCTACCTGCTGGCCGCCGCGTTGAGCGAAGGCCGCACCCGCGTGGTGGGCGTGGCGACCTCGGAAGACGCGGCGGCCATGCTGCGCTGCCTCGCAGACTGGGGCGCGGGCATAGAACACGTCGGGGGCGATGTGGTGGTCACGGGCTTCGGGGCGCGGCCCAGGAGTGGCGTGACGCTCAACCCCGGCAACGCCGGAGCGGTGGCCCGCTTTCTGATGGCGGTGGCCGCCCTGAGCGCCGAGACGCAGTTCGTGACCGACCACCCGGAGAGCCTGGGCAGGCGCCCGCAGGCCGATCTGCTCTCGGCGCTGGAACGGCTGGGCGCGCGCACGAGCAGCGCAGACGGCATGTTTCCCATCACGGTGCGGGGCGGCTTGGATCGGGGCGGCCAGATTCGCGGCGGGCCGCTGGAGGTCAGCGCCGAGAAGTCCAGTCAGTACGCGTCTGCCCTGATGTTCCTGGCCCCGCTGCTGCCCGAGGGCCTCGACCTGCGGCTGATCGGAGACATCAAGAGCCACGCGCCGCTGCGCCAGACGCTGGCCACGCTCGCGGCCTTCGGGGTGCGCTCACAGGCCAGCCCGGACCTGTCGCGCGTGTCCATCGCCGGGGGTCAGACGTACCGCCTGGAACGCGCCGAGGTGCCCGGCGACTACCCCGGTTCGGCGGCCATCTTGAGCGCGGCAGCCATCCTGCCCGGCGAGGTCACGGTGAGCAACCTGCGC
>JANXWI010000253.1 GCA_025351205.1 Deinococcus sp. | reverse complement strand
GCCCGCAGCCCCTTCTCCTGCCCGCCGCCCAGCTGCATGGGCGGCAGCTCCAGCCCGCGCCGGATGTACAGCGCCCCCACACCCGGCGGGCCTCCCCACTTATGGGCGCTGAAACTGGCGAAATCCACCCCCCAGGCGTGCAGGTCCACCGGCAGCACCCCTGGCGACTGCACCGCGTCGGTATGAAACAGCGCCCCGCCCGCGCGCGCCACCTGTGCCAGCGCCGCCACGTCCTGCACCGTGCCCACCTCGTTGTTGGCGTGGTGAATGCTGACCAGGAAGGTGTCCGGGCGCATGGCCTCCTGCACCGACTGGGGCGAAATGACTCCGCCGGGACCGGGCGACAGGAACGTCACGTCTACGCCCTGCGTTTGCAGCCAGCGGGCCGGGGCCAGCAGCGCCGAGTGTTCCAGCTGGCTGGTGATGAGGTGGCCCGCATAGCCACGCGCCCGGCTCAACCCCAGCAGCACATGGTTGTCGCCCTCGGTGCCGCCGCCGTTCAGCAGCAGTTCCAGCGGGTGTGCGCCCAGAGCAGCGGCCATCAGGCTGCGGCCCTCTTCCAGCCGCTCGCGCATCAGCTGTCCGGCCCGGTGGATGCTGGCCGGGTTGCCCGCCAGCGCCGCGACCTGGGTATAGGCCTCCAGGGCGCCTTGGCGCATGGGGTGGGTGGAGGCGTAATCGAGGTAGATCATCCTCAGCGGGCCTGAAAACTGGTGAATTCCTGCCCGCCTATCCGCACGATAAAAACCGCCGCGCCGCGCACCACGATGCCCTCCTGCTGGGCGGTGGCCCCGGCGGCGGCGCTGCTGGGCGTGCCCGCCAGCACCGTGCGTTCGCCGTCCTGATCGCGCACCACGATGTCCACCGTACCTTCCGGCAGGTTGCTGGGGAAGGCGTAATCGAGCCTGACCGTGCGGGTCTGGACGGCGGGGGGTTCGGGCGGCGTGACCGGAGTGGTCCCGGGCTGGCCTGGAGTGGGCTGACCCGTCGTGGCGGGCGGCTGCCCCGTACCTGTCTGCCCCGTACCTGTTTGACCCGTACCTGTCTGACCCGCACTGGGCTGGCCTGTGGTCGTCTGGCCCGTTGTCGTCTGGCCCGTTCCTGCGCCGTTGTCGGGGGGGGTGGGCAGGATCTCCGGCCCGGGCACGGGCGTGATCGGCGGGGTCACGGGCGGCGGCACATAGACCGGGGGCGGCAGTGGCAGGCTTCCGGCACTCTGGCTGGGACCGGCAAAGCCCACGCTGGCCACCGTGAGCGACACCGGCGAGCCGACGTCCACCTTGGCGTAGGCGGCGGGCGTCTGGGCCAGCACGGTGTTCTCGCGGGCGCTGCTGTCCTTGCGCGTGACCACGTTGACCACCAGCCCGGCGCGGCGCACCAGGTCGCGGGCGTCGTCGAAACTCAGGCCGGTCAGCGGCGGCAGCCAGGTCTGCTTGCTGCCCACGCCGCCCGAGAGGAGCAGCGTCACCTTGTCGCCGCGCTGGGCGGTGGCCCCGGCGGCGGGCAGCTGGGCGATCACGCGGCCCTTGGGCGTGCCCGTGAAGGTGCCGTCCACCGTAATCACCTCGCCACGTGTCAGGCGGTTTTCAGCCAATGACACGGCCACGGCGTCGAGGTTCAGGTCGTCGAGGCGGGGCACTTGCAGCGGCGGCGGGTTGTTGACCGTCAGGGTGATCTGCCGTCCGGCGGGCAGGCTGGTTCCGGCGGCGGGGTCCTGCGAGACCACCGTTCCCACCGCCTGCCCCGGGGCCTCCCCATCGGCGTAGACCACCCGGAACCCGCTGCCCGCCAGCGCCCGCGCGGCCTGCTCGGCGGGCTGACCGGTCACGCTCCTCACCTCCAGCACCGGCGGATTGAGGTAGATGCGCGCCGCCTGCGCCCCCAGGTAGCCCGCTCCGCCCAGAAACAGCAGCCCGGGCAGCACCGCCCAGACGCTCAGGGCCGGGCGGTGGCGGCGCACCCTGCCCTTTTTCAGCGGAGAAAGCACCTGGGCATTCAGGGCCACAGCCTCTTCCGGGCTGCGCTCGGCGGGAACCAGGTAGGCCAGCTGCGGCTCGTCATCTTCCGAAAAGATCACCTCGGCGTCACTCAGCGCGTAGCCCTGTTCGCTCAGTCCGGTGGCCAGGTCACGCAGCGCCTGTACCGGCAGTTCGCCGCGTTCGTGCAGGGCCAGGAAGGCGGTCAGCGGCTGACCCTCCAGCGGTTTCCAGAGGGTGTAGTACGCGCCGGGGCGGGCCACCACGTCCAGCAGTCCTGCCGGGGCCAGCGCCTTGAGGGACGCGCGGTAACGGTGAAAACTGCTGCGCTGCGCCGAGGTGCTGACCTCGAACCAGCCCAGCCTGAGGAGTTCCGGCTGTCCAGGTCCTGTCTGCCCCTGCACCGATGGCCCGGTTGCCAGAACGCTGTACAGCGTGAGATGACCGTCGCGTATCAGCACGGACAGCGCCTCGTACTTGCCGTCGATCCGGCCCGCGCTCTGGCTTCGCCCCGGGTCCTGGGGTCTGCCAGTGCCCTGAGGCGTGCCCTGAGGAATGTCGGTACCGTGGGTCATTCAGCCGTAAGTATAGCGGGCGGGCATGATACGGAATTGAGCTGAACTTCTGAAATCAAGTCGGGCGCAATGGGGCAACGGGGAAGCGTCGTCAGCGACCAGGCGTGCTCAAGCGCGCTGTTCTGGTCAGGAAGCGACCAGGCGTGTCCAGCGGTCAAGCGTCCTCATGCAGGCAGGCGTGCTCATGCGCGTCCCTTCTGCCGGCGCCGCTCTGACCAAGAAGACGCGCTGCTCTGGTCAAGCAGTGGTGCTGCTGTGCCCAGGAGCAGAAGTTGGTGGGTTCAGCGAATTCCGTGGAATCGGAGCCAGTCAGCGCGGCCAGGGGGCGCAAAACCCGACAGCAAGACAGGTCCACCTTCTACAGCCGCTCGTCCAGCCGCTCCAGTCCGGCCTGATCTGCCCGCTCCAGCGCGTCCTGTACCCGTTCGCCGGTCAGGGGATGTCGCCACCCCGGGGCCACGTCGGCCAGCGGGGCCAGCACGAAAGCCCGCTCGAAGGCGCGCGGGTGCGGCAGCGTCAGCCGGGGCGTGTGCAGCGCCCGTTGTCCGTAGCCGATCAGGTCGAGGTCGAGCAGGCGCGGCCCCCAGCGCTCCAGCCGCACCCGTCCACTCAGCGCCTCGGTGCCCAGCAGCGCCAGCAGCAGCGCCTGTGGGCTGAGCGGCGTGGCAAGCGACAGCGCGGCGTTCAGGTACTCGGGCTGACCGGGCGGGCCGCCGACAGGGGCGGTGCGGTACAGCCAGGAGGTGGCCTGAAGCTCACCCACATCGGCCAGGACGTCTCTGGCCTGCCGCAGGGCCGCTCGTGGATCGCCCAGGTTGGCCCCCAGCGCGATCAGGGCGAGGTCACAGGGCCGCAGTTCGCTCAGCAGTTCAGTCAACCGTATTCCGCCCGAACCCCAGCCGTCCGCCGCCCGGTTCGGTCCGGTTCAGGGTCAGCTCGGCGCACACGTCGCGCACGATTCCCGGCAGCGGCGCGTGCGGCTTGTGGACCCGGACGGTCACGGCCCCCAGCAGGGCCTGTTCCCTGAGCAGCCGCGAGGCGATGTTTCCGGCCAGCACCTCGATCAGCTGAACCCGCGTGGCGGTGACCTCCTGCTCGACTGCCGCGTAGACCTGTTCGTAATTGATCGCCCCGTCCAGCTCGTCGCTCAGCCCGGCAAAGTCCCAGTGCAGCTCGGCATCGACGATAAACCTTGCCCCGAAGCGGGCCTCCTCCGCGTACACGCCGTGGTAGGCATGAAATTCCATTCCGCTCAGAACCACCTTGCTGCTCATGCGGTCAGTGTAACGGGCCAGGCCAGTCTGTAAAGACAGTCTGGCGGGACGCTCAGCCTTCCAGCGCCGCCTGCACCTTCAGGGCCTGAACATGCCCGGCCACCTCGTGGACGCGGATCATGGCCGCGCCGCGCCTTGCCGCGTGCAGATGCACGGCGACGCTGCCTGGGTCGCGGTCTGCGGCCTGCTCAGCGCCGCCCAGCGTGCCGATGAACTTCTTGCGGCTGGCCCCCACCAGCACCGGGTCTGGACCGCAGGTCAGCTCATCCAGCGCGCGCAGCAGCTCCAGGTTGTGTTCCACTCGCTTGCCAAAACCGATGCCGGGATCAAGCAGCACGCCGGGAACGCCTGCCCGGAGGGCCATCTGGCCCTGAGAGCGCAGATACCCGAACACCTCGGCCACCACGCCCTGGTATTCGGGCTGAAGCTGCATGCTGCGCGGCTCGCCCTGCATGTGCATGATGCATACGGCTGCCCCCGCCCCGGCACAGACCCGCAGCATGTCGGGGTCGCGCAGGCCAGACACGTCGTTGACGAGGTGTGCGCCCGCTCCCAGCGCGGCGGCGGCCACCTCCGGCTTGAGGGTGTCGATGCTCAGGACCACGTTCCAATCAGCCAGTTCGCGCAGCACCGGCAGCACCCGGTCGAGTTCCTGCCCGGCGCTGACCGGCTGCGCACCGGGCCGGGTGCTCTCGCCGCCGATGTCGAGAATCAGCGCGCCCGCGCCTTGCATGGCTCTGGCCTGCCTCAGCGCGGCCTCCAGGGTGTCGTGTCTGCCACCGTCCGAGAAGCTGTCGGGCGTGACGTTCAGAATGCCCATCACCGCGCAGCCGCGCCAGGACAGCCGCCAGCCATCCGAGGTCCGCTGCGCGCCGGGCACGGGACGCCGGAAGTCGAGGGCATGAACAGCCTGGACAGCACCAGCAGGTTCAGGCGGATGTGTCAAGTTCCGGCCTGCTTTTCCGGCTTCTCTGCCACCTTCTCTGTTCCTGCCGCCTTCTCTTCCATCCGGAAGCTGACCAGCACGCCGCGTCTGCCGTCCGGGTAGGCGTCCACGTAGGCGGGCATCTTCCTGCCGCTCTTGAACGGCACGTAGCTGCGGCCCCCGTCCTCGTAGCCGCTGTCGAGCGCCACCGCGATCAGGTGGTCGTCCGGGACCTGCGTGCCGGGGCGCAGCGAATACTTGACCTCCTTTGTTTCGGCGCTGGCGCGCACCACCACGGGCCGCTGCGCCCCCAGCACGGCCCGCCGCTGCCGCCCGGACGAGCCGTCTTCAAGCTTCTTGCCGCCCGCCCTTGAGCAGATGGCGAACAGAATCGCCCCCTGAGCCTCATCAGCCAGCGCGTACATGGCGCTGCTGGCGCTCACGTCGGCGCGGCGGCTGAGTTCGTGAATGGCCCGGCCCGTCGGCCCGTAGCGCCTGAGGGTGTCGTTCAGCAGTTCCGGCGGCATCAGGATGGTGGCCGCGCCCACGTTGCACAGCGTCTCGATGGCCTGTTCCAGCCGCTCGTCCTCGAAGCTGTCGTGCAGCTCGCTCAGCAGGTCGTCGTCGCCCAGCAGCAGGGCGTGGCTGACCTCGTGTGCCAGCGTGAAGCGCTGCCGCTGCGGGCTGGCCTTGCGGTCTATGAGAATCACGCCGTGTTCCGGGTCGTAGGCCCCGTCGCGCTCGCCCAGGTCGGTGTACACCAGCCGCGCCCTCAGACCGCTGGCCAGCGCCTCGCTGTCGCGTCCAGGCAACCGGGCCGCGTATTCGGCGGCCAGCTCACGCATCCGGCCCCGCTGGGCGGCGCTCAGGCGGCGCTCTTCAGGTCTGGAGCTGGCAGCTTCAGGATTGACAGCGGGCGGATCGCCGGACGGGGGCGTGGTCACGGGGCCATTCTGACAGCAACTTCCTCCCCCTGCACTTCTCTTCCGTTCTGGATACCATCTTCCGTTCTGGATTCCTCTCGTCCGTTCTGGATACCATGGAGCGGTGACCGCCCGGAAACCTGCCAATATGCCTCCTGACAGCACGGCGCCCAACAGTAAGACGTCCGGCCCCCGCGCCAGCCTGCTGGTCGTCGGGGGCGGAATCGCCGGGGCCAGCGTGTGTTTCTTCGCCGCCCGCCGGGGCTGGGCCGTGACCCTGATTGACGCTGACCAGGGCCGGGCCAGCGAGGTGCCGACGGCGCTGCTCAATCCGGTGCGCGGGCAGTCCGGCCACACCGACGCCCGCGCCCTGGCTGGCCTGCATCTGGGCTGGGCGCTGATCCGCGAGCTGGGAGGCCGGGGTCACCGTGTTGCGCACGGGCAGACCGGGGTGCTGCGGCCCCTCGCCAATGACGCCGCCCGCGCCAAATTCGAGACCAATCTGCCGCCGGGGCTGGCGCATCAGTGGCTCGCCCCAGCAGATTCACCCTTCAATCTGGCCCCCGGCTGGCCGCACCTGCTGTTTCTGCCCCAGGGCGGCTGGGTGGCCGCAGGGGCGCTGGTCGCCGCGCTCGTGACCGTCTCTGGCGCGGAGGTGAGGCGCGCCAGGGCTGCCAGCTGGGACGCCCGCAGCGCCACGCTGGAAGACGGCGAGGTGCTGCACGCCGACGCGGTGGTGTGGTGCGGCGGTTCTGTTGGGGCGAGCTGGGGCGGGGCGAGCTGGGGCGGCGGGTCAGGTTCTGATCCGGGCGGGTTCAGCCACCGCGCCGGGAGCCTGCTGCTGCTGGAGGGGGCAGCCGCGCCGCTGCCCGTCAGTGCCGGGGTATATCTGGCCCCTGCCACCTTCTCGAATGGACAACGGGGAGGCGTGCTGGGCGCGACCTTCGAGGCTCCGACCAGCGGGTATCAGGCCGGCGGGCCGCCGCTCAAATCATTGCACTGGCTGTTTTCCCGCGCCGCCGCCCTGAGCGCCGACCTCTCGCCCGCCGTGACCGGCATCTGGACGGGTTCACGGCTGTCGGGCGAGCGGACCGGGCCACAGCCGGGCGGCTGGTGGGCGCTGGCCGGGCTGGGCAGCAAGGGCTTCCTGCTGGGGCCGCTGCTGGCGCGTGAACTGGTCGGTCAACTGGGTGGTCAACTGGGCAAGCGACTGGACAGCCAAATGGACAGCGCGCCAGCCGACCTCCCTGCTGAGCACGCCCTGTCGTCTCTGGACGGGTGACGGTTTTGCCTGCCTTTCTATGGCCTGACTGTCCGGGCCACCGCCGTTTTCGTCTAGACTGCTCTCATTATGGCGAAGTACAGAATCTGCTTAATCGAGGGTGACGGTATCGGTCACGAGGTCATTCCCGCCACCCGGCGCGTGCTGGACGCCGCCGGGCTGAGCGCCGAATACGTGCACGCCGAGGCCGGCTACGAGTACTTTCTCGATCACGGCACCAGCGTGCCCCAGGCCACCTACGACGCGGTAGAGAACACCGACGCCACCCTGTTCGGCGCGGCCACCAGCCCCACGGGCATCAAGCCTGCGGGTTTCACCGGGGCCATCCGTCACCTGCGCCAGAAGTACAACCTGTACGCCAACGTGCGCCCCACCCGCACCCGGCCCGTTCCGGGGGCCTACGAAAACGTGGACCTGGTGATCGTGCGCGAGAACACCCAGGGCCTGTACGTCGAGCAGGAGCGCCGCTACGGCGACGTGGCGATTGCCGACACGGTCATCACCAAGGGGGCGAGCGCGGCCATCGGGCAGTTTGCCGTGACCCTGGCCCTCCAGCGCGGCAGAAAGCTGACGGTGGTGCACAAGGCCAACGTGCTGCCGGTGACCCAGGGACTGTTCCTGAACACCATTCTGGACATCGCCAGGCCGATTGCCGATCTGAACACCAGCACCATGATCGTGGACAACGCCGCCATGCAGCTGGTGCGCAACCCCGCCCAGTTCGACGTGATGGTGATGACCAACATGTTCGGCGATATTCTGTCCGACCTCGCGGCAGGCCTGGTGGGCGGGCTGGGCATCGCGGCCAGCGGCA
>JANXWI010000232.1 GCA_025351205.1 Deinococcus sp. | reverse complement strand
CTTCTTCTGCTCCAGGCGGCGGCGACGGCCATTCGGCGGGCCGGCAGCCTGAACCTCACGCTCGACGCTGTGGCCCGCGAGGCCGGGGTCAGCAAGGGCGGGCTGCTGTACCACTTTCCCAACAAGGAGGCGCTGGTGGCGGGCCTGATCGGACACGAGCTGGACGGCGGCGAGCAGCTGCTGGCCGAGCTGTACGAGCGAGATACAGTGACGCCTGGACGCTGGGCACGCGCCTACGCCGCCCTGACCCTGAACGGCGACCCCTCACAGGATGTGAGCGCAGGTTTATTTGCTGCCGTGGCCCTGAATCCCGAACTGCTGGAACCCGTGCGGGAACGCTATCGCCAGTGGCAGGCCGAGGCCGAACAGGACGGGCTGGAACCGGGGCTGGGCACCCTGCTGCGACTGGCGATGGACGGGCTGTGGCTGGCCGACCTGCTGGAACTCGCGCCACCGGAGGCCCAGGAGCGGCAGGCGCTGGTGGAATTGGTCGGGCGGCTGAGTGGCGGGCCGGGTGGCGGGGTGGACGCCTGCTCAACCCATGAGACGCCCGCGCTGGAGACGGCGTGAGTCCCTGGCTGCTGCTGGGGTTGGCCATCGTGGCCGAGGTGATCGGCTCGGCCAGTCTGCGGGCCAGCGAGGGCTTCACCCGCTGGCTGCCGAGTGCCCTGGTGGTGCTGGGCTACGCCGCCGCCTTCTTCCTCATGAGTCAGATTCTCAAGACGCTGCCGCTGGGCCTGACCTACGCCGTCTGGTCGGGGGTGGGCACGGCCCTGACGGCCATCATCGGCTGGACCTTTTTCCGCGACGCCTTTCATCCGGTGGCCCTGGGCGGCATCGCCCTGATCATCCTGGGCGTGGTGGTGCTGAACCTGGGTGGGGGAGGGCACGCCAAATGATGAGCGTCCCCAGATCGCTGAGCCTGCTGCTGCTCGTGACCGACCTCGGGTTCATCGCGTACTGGTCGGTGATTGCCCTGCATCTGTTGCCTCCAGAGCTGGCCTTCAACGATTACCGTAATCCCCTGCTGGTGGCCTGGAACTGGTCGTTCGCGCCGCTCGATCTGCTGGCCTCGGCGTGCGGGTTGTGGGCGCTGCGGCTGGCAGGGCGGCAGGACCCCCGCGCCTACACGGTGCTGATCGTGGCCCTGGTGCTGACGTGCTGTGCGGGCCTTCAGGCCATCAGCTTCTGGGCCATCCGGGGCGACTTCGAGCTGGGCTGGTGGCTGCCCAATCTGTTTCTGATGCTGTATCCGCTGTGGTTTCTGCCCGCGCTGCTGCGCTCTACTCCTGTGGCGCGATGATCACCTTGCCGGTGGTCTTGCGGCCCAGAATGTCTCTGAATGCCTGCGCCGACTGCGCCAACGGGTAGCTCGGTCCGACCTGCGGGCGAACCTGCCCCGAGGCGATTAACGGCGCGAAGAAGGCCACGGCGTCCTGAAGCACGCCCGGTTCGCCCATCATGCTGGTCAGCCAGACGCCGATCACACTGAGGTTCTTTTTCATCAGCAGTGTCGGATTGACGCTCGCGGCCTCCTGGCTGGCGGCCCCCACGATCAGGACGCGGCCCCGATTGCCCATCATCTTCAGGCTTTTGCCGACCATCTCGCCGCCGGTGATCTCGACCAGCAGGTTCACGCCCTTGCCGCCGGTGGCATCGTTGACGGCCTGTACGATGTCGCCCCGTTCGGAAATCAGGGTGTGATGTGCGCCCAGTTCACGGGCCAGCGCGAGTTTTTCCTCGCTGCTGGCGAGCGCCACGATGTTCAGCTTCAGCGCTCTCGCCACCTGAATCAGCGCCGTGCCGAGCGCGCCCGCCGCACCCTGCACCAGCACGGTCTCGCCCGCTTTCGCCTGCCCCAGCGTAACAAGCGTGACGTAGGCGGTGTAGTAACTGACCGGAAAGGCGGCGGCCTCGGCGAAGTTCAGGCCCGCCGGAATGGGCGTGATGGTCTGGGCCGGAACCACGGCGTACTCGGCTAGCCCGCCGCGCCCCCCCAGACAGGCGACCTGCTGACCCACCGTGAAGCCCGTGACGCCCGCGCCCAGCTCGCTCACCGTCCCGGCAAATTCCATGCCCGGCACGAGCGGCGTCTGGGTGGGGGTCAGGTACTTGCCGC
>JANXWI010000182.1 GCA_025351205.1 Deinococcus sp. | reverse complement strand
AGCTGGTCGGGTAGACGATCACGTTGTCGCGGGCGGCGTTCAGCGTGCCGTGCGTCTGCCAGGCCAGCTTCGCGTCCCGGATGACGCCGCCGCGCTCTGCTGCGAGGTCGCCCAGCTCGAAGACGCCGTTCTGAATGGGCCAGGCGGTCACGCGAGACTTCCAGAAGTGAGCGCTGGGGGGAGTGGGTAGATAGGCATGGGGAAACGATACGCCGCCGACTTGCGGGGCACCAGAGGGCGGGAAAATTTTACTGCACCAGACACGACTGCCTGATTGTGACGAGTAATCTGAACCAATCTAAAGATGTGGAGGCTGTAAGAATTCTGTATAGAAAAATCCGGTAGCGTAAGTCAAACATGAAAAATACTTCGCTTGCATTGCTTACGGGATTGGCCTTTTCACTTTCCGCTTGTGGAGGCTCCTCTCCAACTATTCCAAGTACGGAAGTTACGCCCATCGCAAAACCTGTACCTGTCACCGCTCCAGTGGTTATCGTGCCAGCACGCCCTACTGGTTCACCTGATTACTATGTGCTGGGTATTTCAGGCAAATGTCTTACTACACAAGGAGGCATAGTCCTTCTGGATAATTGCGGGGATTTGTCAAAAGCTGATATACACGCTCAAAGCACCGTTAATAACTACAATTATTTAGTTCTAAGAGGTACAATTCCAGGAATAGCAGACACGATTGCTAAAAAAGGCTATAGAGCAGTTTACGCAGGCTATGCTGCGTCTTTACCTGATAGAAAAAATCTTAGTTCTGGATCAGAACAAACCTCCTCTGGCTTTATGACAATGGAGAGGCAAATTATAGACATATATAATAATAGCATCAAAGGGGTCTCCAATCCTGCTAAAATAGTTTTGATTGGACACTCTCACGGTGTAGTCTGGTCTCATCTCTTTACAATGTTACACCCGGAGGTTCCTATAGAAATACAAATAGACTTTGATGGAGTATGTTTATATTGGGTTAGTGACAATCAAGGCGACTTTGCAACATATGGATACAACACTAACATCGATTTTAGCAAAATATGCAATGGGCCAGCGGCCCTTTTTGGCGGGTCCAGAAATGACCTCCAGAATAGAGTGTTTGATAACGTGAAATATAACGTAGAGATTCAATCATTTGATCCAGCTCTTAGAGATTCGGTAGTCAATATTAGAGAAAATGGAGAAACTAGTACCGTTTTCTCTAGTAAGTTTTTAGAACTTCATAGTGGTGTAACTCAGACTAGTTCTGACGGTTTTCACTTTGCTGTTCAAGAAGTAGACGTTTTGACGATCCGAAAATAGTTGGTTCATTTTGGCTGCTCTCCACTTCCAAGCACTTTGAAATCTTCAGGCAGACGCTAATTTAACTTGCTCCGGTCTGGATGTTCGGCATTCATTCTGACCCGCCTACAAAGCTCTCAACGCGGCTGGAATCAGCGTGACCTCCTCACTAAGCGGAGCCGCTACACTGTTCATTCAGCCCTGAAGGGCGCGGCCCTGGAATCCATCCAGGAGGCCGGGGAGGACACGGTTATGGTTCGGGCACATCTTATTACCTACGGCTGCCAGATGAACGAATACGACACGCACCTCGTCGAGAGCCAGCTCGTGAGCCTGGGCGCGGACCTCGTAGACAGCATCGACGAGGCCGACTTCGTGCTGGTCAACACCTGCGCGGTGCGCGGCAAGCCGGTGGACAAGGTGCGCAGCCTGCTGGGCAATTTACGCCAGCAGAAGGCCAAGCGCGGCCTGGTGATCGGCATGATGGGCTGCCTGGCGCAGCTGGAGGAGGGCCAGCAGATCGCCCGCAAGTTCGAGGTGGACGTGCTGCTGGGGCCGGGGTCACTGCTCGACATCGGCGCGGCGCTGGAAAGCAACACGCGCTTCTGGGGCCTGCAATTCAAGGACGAACTGCACGACCATATTCCGCCCGCGCCGGTGGGCAGGCTCCAGGCGCACCTGACCATCATGCGCGGCTGCGACCACCACTGCACCTACTGCATCGTGCCCACCACGCGCGGACCACAGGTGAGCCGCACGCCGGGCAGCATCCTGCGCGAGCTGGACGGGTTGCTGGCGGCGGGCGTGCGCGAGGTGACGCTGCTGGGCCAGAACGTCAACGCCTACGGAATCGACCAGGGCGCGCGGATTACGGGTATTCCCAGCTTCGCCGAGCTGCTGCGTCTGGTGGGCCAGAGCGGCATCGAGAGAATCAAATTCACCACCAGCCACCCGATGAACTTCACCGAGGACGTGGCCGCCGCGATGGCGGAAACGCCCGCCGTGTGCGAGTTCGTGCATCTGCCGGTGCAGAGCGGCAGCAACACGGTGCTGCGCCGAATGGCCCGCGAGTACACCCGCGAGAAGTATCTGGAGCACATCGCCCAGATCAGGCGGCACATGCCTGGCGCGGTGCTCGCCACCGACATCATCGTGGGCTTTCCCGGCGAGACCGAAGGGGAATTTCAGCAGACCCTCGACCTGTACGACGAGGTGGGCTACGACAGCGCCTACATGTTCATCTACAGCGCCCGGCCCGGCACGCCCAGCTACAGGCACTTCGCCGACCTGCCACGCGAGGTGAAAACCGAGCGG
Source organism: Deinococcus sp. (assembly GCA_025351205.1). Classification (GTDB taxonomy): domain Bacteria; phylum Deinococcota; class Deinococci; order Deinococcales; family Deinococcaceae; genus Deinococcus. Next base: position 2,781 of record JANXWI010000182.1, on the reverse strand, counting down.
CTCCAGCGCCTGATCGTGAAGCAGAAGGACTGGAGTCAGCGCAGGAACGCAGGCAAAGTGGGCACCGTGCAGAACGTCCTGCTGCGCGGCGACGCCCACGAGGCGGGCTTTCTGGAGGGCCACAGCCGGGGCAACCATCCGGTGGTGGTGCCCAAGGCGCTGGGGGCAGACACGGCAGGCATCTACAGCGTGAAAATCGCGCACGCCACGCCGCACATGCTCTACGGCCAGATCGTCGGGCCGGACGGCGAGGCGTTGCCGGAACTGCCGCGCCTGTTGCCGGAAGCGGCGGCGGTCAGCAGCCCACTGGTGATGGTCTGATAAGGATTCCGGTCAATCAGTCATGCAATCACTGTTGACCGGACTGGAAGGAGAAGGAAGAAACGGAGGCCGGGAAAGGAGTTGGAAAAATGGCACCCTTCCCATTTTTATAACCGATTGGACGGAATCCGTATGAGCAGGGCTGCCGAGTCTTCAGAGGCATTTAAAGAACCGGGAAGTTCCTGGCGGTTTCGCCATGTCACGCTGGACTCGACATGATCCTGCCGATTGTTTTTGCTGTATTGCTCGCTGGTTCTGGCTCTTCCGTGCTCTGTCAGCCGGAGCCGAAGGAGAGTCCAGCCAGAGAGGCCGTCTGGAACGCCGCCATCGGCAGGCTTTCGGCTCTGTCGCGCAGCCTGCCCGCCGCGCCCGACATCCGGCTGCTGATGCCGGTAGACGGTGTGCGGGCGTCGCAGGTCACCGACACCTGGGAAGCGGCGCGGGGCGGCGGCCTGAGACACGCCGGGCAGGACATCTTCGCGCCGCGCGGCACGCCCGTCAGGTCGGCCACCTCCGGCGTGGTCTGGATGATCGGGACCAGTGTCCGGGGCGGAACCTGGGTGTACGTGCTGGGGGCCGGGGGACGGCGCTACTACTACGCGCACCTGGGCGCGGTGGCGCGCGGCCTGAAGGAAGGCCAGAAGGTCGGCACGGGCACGGTGCTGGGCACGGTGGGCAACACCGGAGACGCCGAGGCCACGCCCTCACACCTACATTTCGCGGTGTTCGAGCGCTACAGCGCGGCGGGGCCGTGCCGTTTTCCGGCCCTCAACCCATACTCGATGCTGACAGACCGGGTGCAGTACGGCGGTTAAAGTCCTGAACCTGAGAGGTCTGGAAGCTGAAACGTGCCGTCCGGCTGTGGTGGAAACGGCAATACCTGAACAACCGCGCTCAGATTGATCGGCCCGTAGACGTGAGGGAAGAATTCTCCGCTCGTCTCGAATTCCTCGTACCTGACCGCCGCCTCCAGTCGTTCCGCTCCGATCAGCAGCACCAATCCTGACTGTCCGGCGTAAAGGTGATTCGCCACGGCGAGCAGCTGCTCTGCACTGATTTCCGAGCAGTGAATGAACCCCTGCGCCTCAAGGCTGGGGGCCAAGTAGACGCCAGCCGCCAGCGCCTCCATCCAGGCCGCCGAGGGGATGATGTGCGCGAACATTCCGCACTTTACACTGGCCGCATGGAATCCTTCGTTTCGCTGCGCGTCGATACCCAGAACGTGTACGGCATGCTGCACCTCCCAGACCAGGACGCGCCCGCCAACGGTCACCCCAGCGTGCTGATTCTGCACGGTTTCACCGGCAATCGGGGCGGCGACCACCGCCTGCTGCCGCTGCTGTCGCGCACCCTGGCCGATGTGGGCGTCGCCAGCCTGCGAATCGATTTCCGGGGCAGCGGCGAGTCTCAGGGCGACTTTTCCGAGATGACCGTGAGCCGCGAAATAGAAGACACCGAGGCCGCGTTCGCCTACCTGAAGCAGTATCCAGGTCTCGACCCGGAGCGCGTGATGCTGCTGGGCTTCAGCATGGGCGGCATGGTGGCGGCCCTGAGCGCGCCCCGTGTGCGCCCGCACCGGCTGGCACTGTGGGCACCCGCGCTGCCGGAGCTGTGGCTCTCGGCCATGCCTGGCGGTTACCTGCCGCCCGTGGTGACCGACCAGGGCGGCTGGCCGCTGGGCCGCGCCTTCTTGCAGGAGCTGCCCCGGCTGAAGCCCCTGGACGCGGCCCGCAGCTGGGGCGGCGAGGCGCGGGTCTTTCACGGCGACGCCGACCTGACCGTGCCGCCCGAGGTCGGCGTGCGCTACGCCCAGGCGCTCGGCTGCGAGGCGGTGGGCATTCCGGGCGCGGGCCACACCTTCGACAGCTTAGAAGCCGTGGACATGTTGCACCGGGAGACCGCGAAGTTTCTGCTGGGGCAGTGATTCAGATACGTCTGGCAGGGCCGGAAGATGCCGCCGCCATCGCCAGCCACCGTTATCCCGGCGAGTCGGGCGGGCATCTGGCGGTGTACGCGGACTGGCTGCCAGGGGCCATGTCAGACGGGCGATACCTGGGCTGGCTGGCCATGCAGGGCGGGCAAGTGATCGGCGGCGCGGGCCTGCTGCTGCTGCACTGGCAGCCGTCCAGAACTGACCCCAATCCCGTCCGGGGCCGGGTGGTGAACGTCTTCGTGGAAGCGGAATTCAGGCGGCAGGGCGTGGCGCGAAACCTCTTGCAGACGCTGCTGGCGGAGGCCCGGAACCTTCGGCTGGGCGTCCTCAACCTGGGAAGCAACGCCGAGGGCCGCAGCCTCTACAACTCACTGGGATTTCAGGCGTCAGAAACCGAGATGTGGCTCAGCCTCATGTGAACATTCGGACCGACGCCGGTTACATTTGTTCACGTCCAACCCGCGCTGCGTATACCCTGAAGCATGAAGATCGCCTCCCTCCTGCCCAGCGCCACCGAAATCATCTGC
>JANXWI010000170.1 GCA_025351205.1 Deinococcus sp. | reverse complement strand
CGTGCGCCGCAACGCCGTGGTGTACAGCGTCCGCAAGACCTGGAACACCGACGGGGGTGTGGCTGCGGTGGCTGCGCCCGGCGACCCAGCGGCGACCCTGAAAGCCAGTCAGGCTGCCGTGCTGGCCCGCTACGGCCTGAGCCGTCCGGTCACCGGCCAGCGCCTGTTCATGAGCGCGCCGCTGCCGATGCTGGCCTACCCGCCTGACCGGGCGGCGTACCGCGCCACGTCATTGGGCGTTCTGACGCTCACGCCGCTGGCCCTCAGGTCTGGCTGTACCTACAACGACTTCCCCACGCGCGGCTTCGTGCTGAAGCTGGGCGTGCGCGCGCTGCAACGAGACTCGCGGCTGCCTGCCTCGCGCCAGTGCGCCAGCGGCTACAGCCTGGAGACGGCCTGGACGTACAGAGGCCGTGTCGCCGTGATCGTGCGGTCCTACGCGCAGGCCTTTGAGGGGCCGGACGTGTTCCCGCTGGTGGTGACAGGCAGGCTCAGATAGGAAACGCATAATACAGGCATGCGCCGCTTTCTTTTTCTGCTTGCCGTCCTGAGCTTCATGGGCGGTTCGGCGCACGCCTATACCCGCTCGACCATCATGCGGCAGGGCTTCAGTCCAGATGGCCGCTATCATCTGCTGATCACGTTCATCACGGATAGCCAGGATGATAGCTCCCTTTCTTCCGAAGTTCAGATCACCGATGTACGGCGCAATACTGTGGTGTATCACAAGGGCGCTGGGTTTTATCCAGAGTACAGAAGAGGCCGTTCGAGCGCCGCCGAGCTGTCCAGGCTGCTCGCCATCGTCAATACCAATGAACGGGCAGTGCTGGCCCGCTACAGTCTCCAAAAACCTGTACAGGGCCAGCTCTTATTCAAGGTGACTCTCGACGGCAATGACACCCGCCAGTTTGAAGCGTCTGCCCAGAAGACTCCCTTCGGCCTTCTGAGTTTGACTTCGCTGCCGCCGAAGTTGGGTTGCCCCTCTCGCCAGAACAGAGCGGAGGTACGCGGGTTTGTACTCACACTCGGCAGCCGCGTGTTGCAGCGTGACGCCCGCCTGCCTGCCTCACGGGAATGTACGCTCGGGTATGACCTCGAAACAGCGTGGCGCTACAAGAACAGCCTGGCTGTGATGGTACGCGTTTTTTCCGAAGGATACGACGAGGGTTGGAATGTGGTGCCGCTGGTGGTGACCGCCCAGCTGAAATAGTCCAGAAAAAGCAGCTGCCAGATATACAGACAGCCGCTTCAGAGTTGTGATGCTCAGGTTAAACGAGTTCGATCAGGGCCATCGTGACGGCGTCGCCGCGCCGCACGCCGATCTTCAGGATGCGGCAGTACCCGCCGGGACGCTCGGCATACTTGGGCGCGATCTCGGAAAACAGCTTCTGAAGCACGCTGTTGTCCTGAATGTCGCGGGCCACGATGCGGCGACTGTGCAAATCGCCGCCCTTGGCGGTGGTGATCAGCTTTTCCACGTAGGGCCGCAGTTCCTTGGCCTTGGTGAGCGTGGTCTGGATACGGCCCTCGCGCAGCAGGGCGGTGGCCTGGGTGCGGGCGAGCGCCTCGCGGCTGCTGCTGTTGCGGTTGAATTTGCGACCGGCACGTCCGTGGCGCATGGTGAGTCTCCTTCCGGGTGCCAGTGTTGACCACTGGAACAGCCCGTTAAAACCGCCCGGTCTCTCGACGGGGCGGAGTGATTTAGTCTTTGAGGGCCAGCCCGAACTGGGCCAGCTGAACCTTGATCTCATCCAGGCTGCGCTCACCGATGCCGGGCACCTTCTTCAGGTCGCGGTCCGACAGGGCGCACAGGGCGTCCACGCTGTCGATTCCCTCTTCCTTGAGCGAGTGCAGCACGCGGGTGGTCAGGCCCAGGCCTTCGAGCGTGACGCGCGGATTGCTGTCGAGGTCGCTCGGGTAGGGCTGCGGGTTGATGCTCAGCGAGGGCGTGGGGTTCGGCTCGTAGGTGGCGGCCACCATCACCGGGGCCGACTGGGTCTGCGGCTCGATCTGCACGGTTTCGACGTTGCCGAACACGCTCAGCTCGTCGCGCAGGATATCCACGGCCTTGTCGAGCACGGCCTGCGGCTCGGCGCTGCCGTCGGTCCAGATGCGGACGATCAGGCGGTCCAGGTCGGTCTGCTGGCCCACGCGGGTGTTCTCCACATGGTAGGCCACGCGCCTGACCGGCGAGAACATGGCGTCCACCGGAATGCTGTTGATGCGGTCCTTGGTGCTGTGGCGGTCAGCGGGGTCGTAGCCCTCGCCCTCCTCCACGCGCACCTCCATCACCAGCTTGCCGTCTTCGGCCAGCGTGGCGATCAGCAGGTCCGGGTTCACGATCTCGGCGTCGCTGGGCACCTCGAAGGCGCTGGCCAGAATCTTGCCCTGGCCCTGGGCACGCAGCGTCAGGGTCTTGGGACCGGGGGCGTGGAAGCGCACCACCAGCTCCTTGAGGTTCAGGATGATGCGGATGACGTCTTCCTGGACCCCAGGAATGGTCGAAAACTCGTGCAGCACGTCTTCGATGTACACGCTGGTGACGGCGGTACCCGGAATCGACGAGAGCAGGATGCGGCGCAGCGGGTTGCCGATGGTCACGCCGTAGCCGCGCTTGAGCGGTTCGAGGATAAATTCGCCGTAGTCGCCATCGACACGGGCCTTGAGCTGAGGGCGCTTCTGATCCACGCTGTAGCCTCCGAGATAAAGCAGTGGTCATGAAATGCCGGGGCGCTGAAAGCTGGCATTCCGCTGACCGGGCAGAATCAATACATTCCGCCTGAAAGCAGTTGAGAATCGAAATAGAGGGGCCGCCGAACCTGTCCAGAGCGCCTGGAGCAGAAGGCGGGTCTACCTGGAGCCTGGACTCACCTGGAGTAGTACTCGATGATGAAGTTTTCGTTGATCGGCAGGGCCAGGTCCTCGCGGGCGGGGACACGGATGAAGCTGCCGGTAAAGTTTTCGGGGTTCATTTCCAGCCAGGGGCTGACGCGGCGGCGTTTGCTGGCCTCGGCGTTTTCCTGCACGAAGCCCATGGCGCGGCTGCGCTCGACGATGCTGATCTGGTCGCCGATCTTGACCCGGTAGCTGGGAATATCGACGCGCTTGCCGTTCACCAGGATGTGACCGTGGCCCACGAATTGCCTCGCCTGCCTGCGGGTGCTGGCAAAGCCCATGCGGAACACCACGTTGTCCAGGCGGCGCTCCAGCAGTTGCAGGAACACCGTGCCGGTCACGCCGGGAATGCTGGCCGCTTCCTCGAAGAGGTTGCGAAACTGCTTCTCGTTCATGCCGTACAGACGCGCCAACTTCTGCTTTTCGCGCAGACGCACACTGTAGTCGCTGGGGCGACCACGGCCACGGCGCTGACCGTGCTGACCGGGGGCGTATGGGCGCTTGTCCAGGTACTTCTGGACCTTCTCAGTCTCGGCGAGGTTGATGCCCTCACGGCGACTCTGCTTGACAATCGATCCACGGAAACGACCCATTTCTACTCTCCTTCCTGCGTATGCTCAGGGGCACGTTGGCCCACTGACACGCAAAGCTGACCCTCTGGTGGGCGTCCGGGTCTTGACCTGTAACAGTCGGGACGCGCCAGGTGGGTCAGGGCTGATTGTTTAGAGGCGGTTCTTCTTCTTGGGGCGGCAGCCGTTGTGCGGCACCGGGGTGTCGTCCATGATCGACTTGACGTCGATGCCCGACGCCTGGATGGCGCGGATGGCCTGCTCACGGCCAGAACCACTGCCGCGCACCACCACGTCGACGATGTTCATGCCGAAGCCCTGGGCTTTTTTCACGGCGTCAGCGGCGGCCAGCTGGGCGGCGTAGGGCGTGCCCTTCTTGCTGCCCTTGTAGCCGATGGTGCCGCCCGACGACCAGGCGACGCTGTTGCCGTCCACGTCGGTGATGGTGACGATGGTGTTGTTGTAGCTGGCGTGGATGTATGCACGGCCCGCCGAAATGTTCCGGCGGACGCGGCGCGGAGCCTTGCCTTTGGTTGCTCGTGCCATTACTTCCTCGCCGCCTTCTTCTTGCCAGCCACCGTCTTGCGCGGTCCCTTGCGGGTGCGGGCGTTGGTCTTGGTGCGCTGCCCCCGGACGGGCAGACCACGGCGGTGGCGCAGGCCCCGGTAGCTGCCGATGTCCATCAGGCGCTTGATGTTCTGGCCGACCTCACTGCGCAGATCGCCCTCGACCTTGTAGGTCTTCTCGATCACTTCGCGCAACGTGCTCTGCTCGGCTTCGGTCAGGTTCTTGACGCGGGTGTCCGGGCTGATGCCGGTCTGCGCGAGAACCTGCTTGGAGCGGGTCAGGCCGATGCCGTAGATGTAGGTCAGACCGATCTCGACGCGCTTCTCGCGCGGAAGGTCAACGCCTGCAACGCGGGCCATCAGCCCTGCCTCTGCTTGTGCTTCACGTTCTC
>JANXWI010000014.1 GCA_025351205.1 Deinococcus sp. | reverse complement strand
GGGTGAGGCGGGCCTGAGCTTCGAGCGCGGCGCGAGGGCACCGCAGCAGATTCTGGCCTGAGAGTCTTGGAGGAGAGCGCCCTGGCTTCGGCTGGGGCGTTTTTTGTGGGTTGAACCGGGTGGATGATGTCAAACTCTCTTGACATCTGGTCGAAGAGGGCGTACCTTGTGTCAAGATATCTTGACACTCAGAGGCGGCAGGCCAGCCGCCCAACAGGAGTTACCATGCCAAAAGGGGCTGTTATGACACAGAACAACCGGGAACGCGCCTGGAAAAATATTCGCCTGATCGAATTGATCTACGTGGTCATCTTTATCGTCTCGATGAGCATTGCTCTCATTGCACACCTTCCAGGTCTGATCACCTGGAGCCTCATCGCTCTGTCGTTCGCCCTCGGCGGCTGGATCTGGTGGCGTCAGTATCAGGTGCTGGACGAATTCGGAAAGTTGAATTTTCTGAAAAGCTGGATGGCCTGCGGCATTGTCACCAGCAGCAGTGTGGCACTGATAGTTTTCTGGAAAGTCAAGGAATTTTACGATCATATTGATGGCTCGCACAAACTCAGCGGTAACGGGTCCAACCTTCCTCTCTTTCCAGACGTTTCATTCTGGATCATCTTCATCTGCATGATCGCAGGGCTTGTCGCTCTGGGTTTGACCAATCTGTATCTGCGACGCCAGACCAGAACGTGAGAAACCGCCTAAAAGTGCTGCGAGCCGAGCACGACCTGACCCAGGCCGAACTAGCCGCCAGGCTCAACGTGTCGCGCCAGACACTTAATGCGCTTGAAACCGGCAAATACGATCCTAGCCTGCAACTGGCGTACAGCGCGGCTAAGCTGTTCGGGGTCCGGGTCGAAGAGGTGTTTCCGCCGGAGATGTAATACGGCTGGACTGCTCACGCCCTCCCCTTTGGCTCTACGCTGCTGACGTACCATGGTCGGCATGAGCCGTCCCCAGAAACGCAGCTTCAACCGCCCGCAGAAACAGACCGGGCAGCGCCGCAAGGTGAGCAAAAAGCTCGCGCCCGCCAAGACGCTGAGCGGCATCAGCGCCTTTCAGGACGCACAGGGCAAGGTCGCCGTGTGGCCGTCCGAGCGCCGACTGGACGCCCAGAGCGCCGTGCTGGAGCATCTGGCGGCGTTCATCGAGGGCGGACGCATCTATCCGGAGAATGAAATCAGGGCGCTGCTGCGGACCAAAGCGAGCCTGGACGACCTGCCGATGCTGCTGGGTGAACTGGTGGACCGCGAACACCTGAGGCACGACGCGGGGGCCAGAACCTACTGGCGCTCTACCGGACGGCCCACCTCGCTGCCGCCCGAACCCGTGACACCGGAGCCTGCCACACCAGCGCCCAGCAAACCGGACCCGGCAGATGGCTAAGGTCGTCACCAGGTACGTCTGCAATTCCTGCGGCTACCAGTCGGCCAAATCGCTGGGCCGCTGCCCCAACTGTCAGGCCTGGAACAGCTTCGAGGAGGAGACGCCCCAGGCCGCTGTCGCCAGCAAGGGCGGCGGCTACGGCGGCATCCGGGGCGGCAAGCTGACGCCGCTGAGCACCGTGGGCCGCCGCGAGGAACCGCGCACGTCGAGCGGCCTGCTGGAACTCGACCGGGTGCTGGGCGGCGGGCTGGTGGCGGGCGGCGTCACACTCATCGGCGGCGAACCGGGCATCGGCAAATCCACCCTGCTGCTTCAGGTGGCCGACCTGGTGGCCCGCGCCGGGGGCAGGGTGCTGTACGTGGCGGGCGAGGAGAGCCTGGAACAGATCAGGTTGCGGGCAGACCGGCTGGGCGTGGTGGGCGAGATCGAGCTAACCCGCGACACGAGGGCCGAGATGATCGCCGCCCACATGGAAGCCGAGCGGCCCACGCTGTGCATCATCGACAGCATTCAGACCATCACGCTGGAAGACTCGGCGGGCGTGGCGGGCGGGGTCTCGCAGGTGCGCGACGCCACTGCAACGCTTACCCGCGCGGCCAAGGAGACCGGCACGGCCACGGTGCTGGTCGGGCACGTCACCAAGGACGGCAACGTGGCCGGGCCGAAGGTGATGGAGCACATCGTCGATACCACCGTGTTTCTGGAATCGGTGGGCAGTTTCCGGCTGCTGCGGAGCGTGAAGAACAGGTTCGGGCAGGCCGGAGAGCTGGGCGTCTTCGAGATGCGCGAGTCGGGGCTGGTGGCGGTGGAAAACCCCAGCGCCGCCTTCCTGGCCGAGCGTCCGGTGGGCGTGCCCGGCAGCGTGGTGGCCGCCACCCAGGACGGGCACCGCCCGATGCTGCTGGAAGTGCAGGCCCTGGCCGCCCGCACGCCGTATCCCAACCCACGCCGGGTGGTGGTGGGCCTCGACGCCCGCCGCGTGGACGTGGTGCTGGCGGTGCTGGAACGCAGACTGAACCTGGCGCTGGGCAACCTCGACATCTATGTCAACCTGGCGGGCGGACTGAAGGTGCCCGACCCCGGCCTGGACCTGGCCGTGGCGCTGGCGGTGTACTCGGCGGTGGTGGGCAAGGCGCTGCCGGCCAACGTGGCGGTGTTCGGCGAGGTGGGGCTGGCGGGCGAGGTCAGGACGGTGCAGGGCACCTCGCGCCGCGCCGAGGAGGCGAGGCGGGCGGGCTACACCCGGCTGGTGATGCCACCCGGCCAGGAGGGTTCGTCTGGAGCAGGCGGCGTGAAGAACGTCGAGGCAGCACTGGAAGTGGTGTGGCAGGGCGCGGGCAAACCGGTGTGAGAGTTCCCGGTATCCCCCGTAACAAACTTCACAGCGCCATGTAAACTGTTGCCGTGCCTGCCCCTGCCATCCGCCTCCTGACGCTGCTGCTCGGTCTGCTGCTGGGTTACGGCGCTGGTCGGTGGATCTCGGTGGCCCAGAACACCGAAGCCACCGCGTCGCTGCTCAACGTCGTCTCGCTGATGCTGGCGGGCCTGATGCTCGCCGTGCTGCTGATGGCCCGCGCCGAACGCCTGAGCCTGCGCCTGACCGAGAGATTCGAACACTGGTACGCCGCGCTGTCGCCGCGCACCGTCACGGCGGCCACCTTCGCGCTGGTGGTGTCGCTGGTGGTCAGTGTGCTGCTGGGCAACCTGCTGGGCGGCGTGCCGTACTACCGCTGGTGGTGGAACCCGCTGATCACCCTGGCGCTGGCGGGCTTTTTCGTACCGTTCGCGGTGCGCAACTCGGACACCTTCGGCACGGTGGCCGGGTCTCCGCTGCGCCGCAAGTCGGGCAGCAAGATTCTCGACAGCAACGTGATCATCGACGGGCGCATCGTGGACCTGTACCGCAGCGGCCTGCTGGAAGGAGAGCTGCTGGTTCCGGCCTTCGTGCTGCGCGAACTTCAGATGCTCTCCGACCACGGCGACCCGCAGAAACGCCTGCGCGGCAAACGCGGCCTGAGCGTACTCGAAGAACTGCGCGAGGTGGCGACCCTGCGCGTGGACGACTGGGACGCGCCCGACCTGACCCTGACCGACGACAAACTGGTGCGGCTGGCCCGCGAGACCGGCGGCAAGCTGATCTCCAACGACGGCAACCTGGGCAAGGTGGCGCGGCTGTACGGCGTGACAGTGGTGAACCTCAACGAGGCCGCCGTGGCCCTGCGCCCGCAGCTTCAGGTCGGCGACGCCATGACGGTCACCATCACCAAAAACGGCCAGCAGGCCGGGCAGGGCATCGGCTACCTCGAAGACGGCACCATGATGGTGGTCGAGGACGGCGCGAAGTACAAAAACCGCACGGTGCGGGTGGTGGTGGTCAACAACGTGCAGACCAACGTGGGCCGCATGATCTTCGCGCGCGCCGAGCCGCTGGTAAAGGTGGAAAACGGGAGCCTTCAGGGCTGAGTTGAACCATCGACAAGCCCGTACTGCGCGGAAGATACCGGAGGTCGAGGGCAAATCGCGCCGAATTTCAGCCCCAAACGACTTCCAGTATCAGAATTGAATCGACTGGAATCAGGGTTTTCCCCGCCCTCTTGACCGGCACAGTTGACCGGCACAGTTGACCGGCACAGCCGCTTACGGAGGCGGGCTGGGTGGGCTGGCCGGGCGTCCCAGACAACGCTGTTTCGGTCCCCCGAAAGCTGAAACGAGGAACCGTCCAGACCCCTGATAAACTGTGGCGGCACCCGCATGGCTGGCGCTAAACTGCCACGCATGACCGCCACACCCTCCACTTCGGCAGCTCAGGAACCCCACTGGCGCACCGACGACCTGTATCCCGGCCTGGATTCGCCGCAGTACACGGCGGCCATTGACGACGTTGCCGCGCAGGTGACGGCGCTGGGCGAGCTTTTTGACCGCCTGGACATTTGCAAGGACGGGCAGACGCAAAACGTGACCGCCGTCTTTGAGGAGGCCACACAGGCGCTCAACACGCTGCTGCACCGGCTGGCCCCGGTGCGCGCCTACACCCACGCCTTCGTGACCACCGACAGCCGCAATGACCTGGCCCAGGCCCGCTCAGGCGAGCTGAGCACCCTGACGCAGCCGCTGGGCGACCTGAGTACCCGCTACAGCGCCTGGCTGGGCGGTCTGGACACAGGGGCGCTGAAGGACGAGTCGGAGCTGGCCCAGGCGCACAGCTACACCCTGGAACGCGCCCAGCACGCGGCCCGGCACCAGATGAGTCCGGCAGAGGAGGCCCTGGCGTCTGAGCTGAGCAGCAGCAGCAACGAGGGCTGGAACAAACTGCACGGCAACCTGTGCAGCCTGCTGATGGCCGAGGTCAGCGGGCCGGACGGAACGAGACAGGCGCTGCCCGTAACCGCCATCCGCAACCTGGCGGGCGACCCTTCCAGCCGCGTGCGGGCCGAGGCCTACGC
>JANXWI010000012.1 GCA_025351205.1 Deinococcus sp. | reverse complement strand
GCTGGTGGCAGTTTCGCTCAAGGGGTCTCCGGAGTCTGGTTCTGTTGAGTCTGGTCGTGTCGAGTCTGGTCGAAGTGGGTCTGGTGTGATCGGGTCTGGTGTTGCCGGGCAGACGAACCGTGCCCGGTGAGTGGACTGTCTGGGAAGGTTGGGTTGCCAGGAAAGGCTGGCTTGTCAGAGAAGGCCGGGCTGTCACGGAGGGCGGGAGGCAGGAAACGCAAAGCAGACTCCCCCCAGGCACGCAGCCGGGGGGAAGATGGATCGGCGTTCGTTCGGATACCCTATTTTCCTGCCCGGTTGACCTGCCAGACGTGTGACAGGCCACAATTGACCCGCTTCATCTGGGGGCCGCCTCTGGCGTTGCTGCTCTGGCGTCGTTGCGGCTCAGGCACTGCCCGGGTACACCTCTCACCCCGCCCGCTCCCCCCGCATCATGGAGAAGGTCTGTATCCAGAACAGGCGGCCTCCTCATCTGCCCTGTTAAAATAAAACTGTGACGCGCGCCTTTCTCTTTGCCAATCCAGCGGCACACTCACGCTCGCCCGCCATGCACAACGCGGCCTTCGCGGTGGCAGGTCTGGACGGAACGTATCAGGCCCGCCGCGTGCTGGCCGCCGAGCTGCCAGACGCCATCGCCAGCCTGAGAGAGACGGACGTGCTGGGGGCCAACCTGAGCCTGCCGCACAAGGAAGCCGTGATGGGGCTGCTCGACGAACTGACGCCAGCGGCGCGGGCCATCGGGGCGGTGAACACGGTCATCAACCACCAGGGAAAATTGATCGGGGACAACACCGACGCGCCGGGGTTTTTAGCGGCACTTCAGATGGCCAGCGACGACGGTAAGGGCGCGGCAGTGGTGCTGGGCGCGGGCGGCGCGGCGCGGGCGGCGGTGTGGGCGCTGAGGTCGCAGGGGCGGCAGGTATACGTGGTGAACCGCACGCATGAAAGGGCGGTGGCGCTGGCCCGCAACCTGGGCGGGGTGGCCGCACGTCAGGGGCAGCTGGACTGGTCACAGGTGAGGCTGATCGTGAACGCCAGCAGCGCGGGCCTGGACGCGCCGGGCGAGTCGCCGCTGACACCGCTGCCTGTTCTCAACGCGGGCGCACTCGTCTACGACATGGTGTATAAACCCGCCGAGACCCGGTTGATGCGTGAGGCCAGGGCCGCTTGCTACCGCGCCGAGAACGGCCTGGGCATGCTGGCCCATCAGGCGCGGCTGGCGTTTGTGGCCTGGACCGGGCAGGACGTGCCGATTGGGGTGTTTCTGGCGGCCCTCTCTGCGGAGCAACCACTGTCTCCGGAGCCATCAGTTGCAGGGACGCAGGGGATGACCCGTGACACTCTGAAAGTTGTATTGCCGGAGCATGGGCGGTGAAGTCGGAGGCAGGGCCAGGCGGGGCCAGCGTGCCGGGCGAGCCTTCTGCCTCGGTGCGTCCTGCCTTGGCTGAGGCCGGGGAGCGCCCAGCGGGGCGCGGCCTGCCCGGCCTGCTGCCGTCTCCGCTGTGGGTGCTGCTGCTGGTGCTGCTGCTCACGGTGGCGGCCAGCGTCACGGTGCAGGCGCTGGTCAGGCAGCAGCAGGAGGCCCGCTTCGAGCGGGAGGTCGTGGCCTACCAGCAGAGCCTCAGGCAGCGCTTGCAGGGATACGTGGGCGTGCTGCTGGCGGTGCGGGCCTCCTGGGAGGCGGTGGACGCCGCGCGTTCAGGAGAGCAGGGTCTGCCTGGCTCAGCGGGCGGGAGTTCTTTGCAGGGCGTCACCGCTCCGGCCCTGAGCAGCCAGCAGTTCGGGCGGCTGATCGCCGGTCTGGAACTGAACGTGCGGTATCCGGGCCTGAGCAGCCTGGGCTACGCGCCGCTGCTCACCGCCCCGGAGCGCGCGGCCTTCGCCCGCCAGCTGCCGTCGGTGGCCGGAGATCCGGCTGCCCGGCTGCACCCGACCAGCACCCTGGCGCTGTCGGCCCCGGTCACCTACCTCGCGCCGCCCACCAGCAACCGTAGCGTGCTGGGCTACGACATGTACAGCGACCAGACCCGGCGGCAGGCCATCGGGCGCGCCCTGAGCAGCGGGCAGGCGCGGGCCACCGGCCAGATCACCCTCGTCAACCTGCCACTCACCGACCCCGACAGAGACGGCCTGATTCTGTACCTGCCCGTCCGGAGTCAGGCGGGCCAGCGGGCCAGCGGGCTGCTCTACGCGCCGCTCAAAATCAGTGCCGTGCTTCCGGCCCGTGCAGTGGCCGGGACTGGCAAGGACCAGTTGAGCCTGAAGATCGCGCTGGACGGCCAGGAACTCCGGAAACCCGGCGGCCAGGGAACGGGCAACCAGAGAACGGGCGGCCAGGAAACGGGCAACCAGGAAACGGGTGCTCAGCAGTCGGGCGCGCCTGTAGCGGGGGGCTTTCATCGGGTAGAAACGCTGAATCTGGCCGGACAGGACTGGACGCTTCAGTTTTCTGCCCCGCCGGGCTTTGGCAGCGACGCGGCGGCCAGGATTCCCTGGCTGGTGATGCTGGCCGGGACGCTGGTCGCGCTGCTGGCCGCGCTGGCGACCCAGGCGCAGGTGCGCGGGCGGGTGCGGGCCGAGCAGGTCAGCCGCAGCCTGAGCCTGTCGCAGAGCCGCCTGGAACGCTCCCGCGCCGAGTTCGAGGCGGTGTTCCGGGCCATGCAGGACACCGCCGTGTTCACCGACCCCGGTGGGCAGGTGCTGTTTGCCAACGACGCGCTCCAGGGGTCGTTCGGGCTGAGGCCGCCGGAACTGCGCGGCTCGCCCATTGCCGATCTGCACGCCGATCCCCAGCTGCTGCCCCGCCTCGACGCGCTGCCGGGGCCGCACCTGGTCACCACGCCCTTCCGGCGGCGCGGCGGCGGGACCTTCTACGGCGAGATGCAGCGCAGCCGGGTGGTCGGGGAGAGCGGCGAGACGCTGGGACAGCTGGAAGTCATCCGCGACGTCAGCGAGCGGCTCCAGACCGACCGGGCGCTGCGCGAGGGCGAACGCCGCTACCAGGGGGTGCTGGAGGGCATGCCGCAGATCGTCTTTCTGACCGACGCCGCCGGACGTGTGAGCTACCTCAACCGCCGCTGGAGGGAATATGTGGGCCAGCAGACCGGAGCTGCCCAGGCTGAAGCTGCCCAGACCGGAGCTGCCCAGCCTGAAACCGATCAGCCCGACGCCGGTCCCCCCGACTGGAGCGCCGAGGTGCTGCGGGCCATTCACCCGGACGACCGCGCCGACTTCTCGCACCGCTGGCGAAACGCCCTGAGCAGCGGGCGTGACCTGGAGACGGAGTACCGTCTGCGTTCGGCGTCGGGCGCGTACCGCACCTTCGTGATGCGGGGCCGCCCGGTCCGCGATTCACGCGGGCAGGTGCAGGAATGGGTGGGCAGCAGCACTGACATCGACGACCAGATCTACGCCGAACTCAATTCCCGCCTGCTGGCCGACGTCGGGCAGGCGGTCAATGACCGGCACATCACCGCCGGGGAGAGCGCCGGAAACGTCCAGACCGAACCTGGAAGGGTCACCGGGATGAGCGGGCAGGAGGTGAGCGGGCAGGCGGACCCCCGGGCCAGCGAGACGGTCCGGGTCCAGAATCCCGCGCCGACGTGGAGCGGCCCGGGTCCATCGGCGCTCGCTGGAAGTCTGGACGGTGGGGTTCTGGACAGCGTAATTCCAGACAGCGTAATTCCAGACGGGCCATACGCCGACCTGTCTCTGCCGGGCGCGCTGCACGCCGACGAGGGGCTGCACCGGGCGCTGAACCTGATCACCGCGCGCTTTGCTGACAGCGCCGCGCTGTGGTTCAGCCCCGAGCTGCACGCCCAGAGTGAGCAGGGCGTTCCAAACGGCGCGGCGCAGCCGATCATCGCCGGGCGCGCGCGCCGCATCGGGCTTCTTGAGCTGAGCCAGATGGACCAGCTTCAGGAGGCGGTGGCCGAGGTGATGTACCGCCATGAGCCGAGCGTGTTTCACGGTGAGAGGCTGCACGCGCTGGGGCTGTCGTCAGCGGCGCTGTACCCGCTGATGCAGGACGACCTGCCGCTGGGGGTGCTGGGGCTGGGCTTCAGGCAGCCGCTGCAAGACCGCGACCTGGAGCTGGGCCGCGAACTGGCGCAGCGCCTGAGCAGCGCCCTGGGCAGCCGCGACCTGCTGGCCCGGCTGCACTCGGCCAGCGCCTCGCTGCAAGACCTCAACGATTCTCTGGAGCAGCGGGTGAGCGAGCGCACGGCGCAGCTGAGCGAGGCCAACAGCGAACTGGAAGCCTTCTCGTACTCGGTGTCGCACGACCTGCGGACCCCGCTGCGGCACATCCTGGGCTTCGCCGATCTGCTGCGGCGCGAGAGTGGCGACCACGCGACTCCCAAGGCCGCCCGTTACCTGAAGGTGATCGGCGAATCGGCGGAGCGCATGAACAGGCTGATCGACGACCTGCTGGAGTTTTCGCGCACCTCGCGGGCCGAGCTGAGGCGCGGCCCGGTGGATCTGGAGCGACTGGTGCAGGCTGTGCGGGCCGATCTGGCCCCGGACCAGGGTGAACGCCGCGTGGAGTGGCGGATCGGGCCGCTGCCAGCCGTGATCGGAGACGCGGGGCTGCTGCGGCAGGTGTTCGACAACCTGCTCTCCAACGCGCTGAAGTACACCCGCACCCGCGAGGCGGCACTGATCGAGGTCTCGGCGCGCCAGCAGAGCCGTGAGGTCTGGTTAAGCATTCGTGATAACGGGGTGGGCTTCGACCCCGAATATGTCGGTAGACTGTTCGGCGTGTTTCAGCGTCTGCACAGGAGCGATGAGTTCGAGGGCACGGGCATCGGGCTGGCCAATGTCAGGCGCATCGTGGCGCGTCACGGGGGCCGGGTCTGGGCCGAGTCCGGCTGGACCAGCGGCAGGTCGGCAGGCGGCGATCAGGCAGGCGGCAGTCAGGCAGAAGGCAACCGGGCAGAAGGCGGGCCGCCGGAAGCCGGTCCATCCGAACAGTCGGGCGCGACCTTCTGGGTGGCGTTGCCGCTGGAGGCGATCTCGCTGCAAAAGGCCGCAGGCGCGCGCAGGGCCGCACTGCTGCCAGCTACACCGATGCCAGTTGCACCAATGCCAGCCGCGCCAGCCTCAGAACCGCCAGCCTCAGAACCGCCCAGATCGCCACTTCCAGCGCCAGGACTGCCGATCTCTGGCCTCACCGTTTCAGGACTGGCAGCTTCAGGACAGCCCGTATCAGTGCGGCCAGTGCAGTCTGGAACCACTTCGGCAGCAGATTTTTCGACGGCCCTTCGCTCAGAACCTGTCTGGACAGAGCCTTCACCGGTAAAACCTGCACCGATAGAACCTGCACCGGACGCTCGACCCGTCAACCTGTCTCCCGCCATCCAGCCCAGCCAGCCCACGGTCAGTCAGCCCGAAAGCAAGGAGGCCAAGCCGTGAGCCTTCCGACCACACCCGGCGACAGTGTTATCGATGACGGTGTCACTGGTAACAGTGTTATCGGTAACATCGTCATCTCAGGACCCGGGCGCCCGGACGACCTGCGGGTACCGGCTCAGCTGCGGGTGCTGCACCTGGAAGACAATCTGCTCGACCACGAACTGGTCAGGTCGGCGCTCGAAGACCAGCTCACGCCCACGCCCGAGTTCTTGCAGGTTGAAGACGAGACCGGCTTCCGGGCGGCGCTGACCGGGTTCAGGCCCCACCTGATCCTGTCCGATTTTTCGCTGCCCAACTATGACGGGCTGTCGGCCTTCGAACTGGCGCACCGGCTGGTTCCGCACCTGCCGTTCATCATCGTGACCGGGGCCATGGGCGAAGAGGTGGCGGTGGACACCCTGCGCCGGGGCGTGACCGACTACGTGCTCAAGCAGCGGCTGGAGCGCCTGACCCCGGCGGTGCGCCGCGCCCTAGCCGAGTACGCTGAGCGTGACCGCAGGCAGCTGGCCGAGGCCGAGATCAGGGAACTGAACCTGACCCTCCAGTCGCGGCTGCTGGAGGTCGAGCGGCTCAACCGGGTGGCCGAGGAGCGCCGCTTGCAGCAGGAAGACACCGCCCGTCGCCTGGCCGAATCGCTGAACCTGCAAAAGACCTTCCTGGCCGAGACCAGCCACGAACTGCGGACCCCGCTCACCGCCCTGCTGGGTTACCTGCGGCGGCTGGAACGCGAGGCGGGCGAGTCGCAGACGCTGAGCGACTCGCTGCGGGTGGCCCACAACATGACCCGGCTGGTCAACGACCTGCTGCAACTCACGCGCGGCGAACTGGTGCAGAACATCGAGCAGCATTTTGTGGATCTGGGCGAACTGCTGCGGGCGGTGGGCCGCGATTACGGCGTGCAGGTGCAGGCCCCGCCGCTGGAGATCGTGGCCGATCCGGGGCGGCTGACCCAGGTGTTCGTGAATCTGGTGGGCAACGCCGTGCGGGTCTGTGGCAGCCCGGCGCTGGTGCAGATCGAGGCCGGGCAGCGCCTGACGCCCGGCGGCACGCCAGAAATCTGGGTGTGGATCGTCGATCACGGCCCCGGCATTCCCGACGACGTAAAGCCGCGCATCTTCGACAAGTTCTACCGGGGCAGGGAGGCCGGGTCGGCGGGCCTGGGCCTGACCATCGCCCAGCAGGTCGTGAGCGCCCACAGAGGCCAGCTGCGGGTGCTCGACACGCCCGGCGGCGGGGCCACCTTCGAGGTCTGCCTGCCCCCCCTGGACGAAGATGAAGACGACCTGACGCCTCAACTGGAGCAGCCCACCGCAGCAGGGCTGGCGGGAGAAACCAGGCCGAGCGACACTGGTGCGGGCGACACCTGGCACGGCGAACCCTGAGCGGAGCCTGACCGTGCCTGGCTTCCTCTGCCCCTGCCCCGACTGCTTTATGCTTGGACCATGAACAAGACCATGCACGTCACCTGGCTGGGCGAGCAGCGCTACGCGGCGCAGAACGACACCGGGCAGCAGCTGTTGATCGACAACAGCGGCTTCAAGGTGGGCGTCGGCCCGATGGAGTCGCTGCTGGCTGCCCTGGCCACCTGCACCGCCTACGACGTGGTGGAGGTGATGAAAAAGCGCAGGACGCCGCTGGCGCATTACCGCGTGGAAGTGGAGGGCGAACGGGCCGAGGAGCATCCGCGCCGCTACACCAGAATCACCGTGCGCCACCTCGCCAGTGGTGAGGGCGTGACCGCAGACAGCCTGAGCCGCGCGGCCCACCTGAGCCACGAGCACTACTGTTCGGTGGCCGCCACGCTCAACAGCGAGATCGTGGTCGAGGCCGCGCTGGAAGAGGCTCCAGAACCAGAGGCGGCCCACGCCTGATGCGCCAGCCCCCTTCTTCTTCCAGAACGCCTCCTTCCACAACCCCTCTCTCCACAACGTTTCCTCCCAGCCTGCCGCTGTCGTGGCTGCGGCCCGTGCTGAGCGTGATCGCGGCGCTCACCATCTTTCTGCTGTCGTACGGGGCGGTGTACAACCTGGGCCGCCCCCGCAACCCGCACCCCGACCCGCTGCTGGCCGCCCGCCTGATTCCGCTGGAGCTGCTGCTGGGCCTGCTGGCGGGCTGGCTGGCCTACCGCGCCTTCGGGCGCAGGGAAGCGCAGGCGCCGCGACCCGATACCCAGGAGCGCATGGTGTTGCGGCTGGCGCTGCGACGCGGCGGAAGGTTCACGCGCCCGGAACTGGCCGAGTCCTCGCCCCTGACCGAAGCGCAGGCCACAGAGGTGCTGGAACGCATGCTCGGCGCGGGCCGCCTGCACCGTGACGGCGAAGGATACAGGCTTCATGAGCGGGCCTGAGCCGTACGAGTTTTCGCTGGACCTATCGCCGGAAAAGCAGGCCAGCCAGAGTCAGGCCGCCTGGACAGGTGCCCTGGTGTCGCAGCTGCTCGACGAGGCCAACCACGCCCACTGGGAATCGCTCGCCAGCGCCCTGGGCATGGCCGACGGGCAGCCGCACCCGCGTGTCGGGCGGCTGGTGCAGCACGTCAGCGTCACCAAGCGAGGGTACTGGGAGGCGATTGCTGCCGCGATTGCCACGCCCCGGCAGTCTCCAGCCCAGGCTTTCCAGCCGCCGCCAGAGCTGAACCTGAACGCCGTGTGCCTGTGGGAAGTGGGGCGGGCCGCCGCCCTGTGTGCTGAGGAACTTCAGACCACGCTGACCTACTCCGGCAAGCAGATGAGCGTTTCTGAGCTGCTGCGCCTGAATGCCCGCCACACCGTCTGGCACGCCGGGCAGATCGCGGCGCTGTGCAGCGGGCCGAAGCTGGCGTAGGGTGAGCGTCCAGCCTGCCGTATCTTTCATACGGATTCCGGATGAACAGTGATGTTCTGTTCATCCCGACCAGCGGGAGAAGGAAGGGAATACGGGTTTCAGAAAGGAGTTGGATTTTTGGTGCGGTTCCAAAAACATAACGGATTGGCCGGAATCCGTATCAGCGCGTGACGGCCCCGCACGGCCTGTTCGATCTGGCGATCAACCGGGCGGCCACCACCTTGCAGGGGCTGGGTCTGCTGGGTCTGCCTGATCCGGACCATCAGCAGGCCAGGGCGGCGCTGGGCGAGTGGCACGCCCGCACCCGCTTCGCCCGTCGCGTGCCGCTGCCGCAGGTGATGGCGTGCCTGGCCTCACGTCCGGCAGGCGAATGGCACTGGGCCGGGGGGCCGGGGGGCGGCTGGTACGCGGGCCGGGGGGCGTTTCCGTAAAGGCGCGTGGGTCAGTGGCCTGAATACGTGCTGAAAGAGAAATCCAGTGTCGGTAAGCCAAGGCGCTTTTAGCCCCTCCCCCTTGAGTGGGGAGGTTGGGATGGGGTGAGCTGGCTTCACGTCCCAGACGATATCTTCCCAGGTCTTCAGCTTCAGGGCGGGCAACGGTTTGAAACCATGGAAGACGTGTATGCGAACGCCCTCATGGTCTTCGCCGTGTCAATCCGGCGCGCGCTCAGGCTCTAGAGCATTTGTCAGAAAGGCGTTCTCTTTTTGACCGACCAACGGGAGTGAATTTAGTCGAGCAGTTGGGAAAATGCAGGGACGAGAGTGTTGTTCTGTCGTACCGGAATTTGGACAACTGCTCTAGACTGCTTACGTGCCGGAACTGCCCGAGGTCGAGACCACCCGCCTGAAAATAGAGCCGTATCTGCTGGGTCAGCGCCTGCTGCGGCTGGAACACGACGCCCCCCACCGCTACCAGAACACCCACCTGGCGAGCGGGCGCACGGTCACGCGGCTCACGCGGCGCGGCAAATACCTGCTGCTGCACCTGCAAGACCCCGGCGAGGACGACCTGGAGCTGATTGTGCATCTGGGCATGACGGGCGGCTTCCGCTTCGCGGCCACGCCTCATACCCGCGTGACGCTGCACCTGGAGTCGGGCGAGCCGCTGTATTTTCAGGACGCCAGGCGCTTTGGCCGGGTGGCGGTGGTGCAGCCGGGCGTGTACCCGGGCATGCCCACCCTGTCGGGCATGGGGCCGGAGCCGCTCTCGGGCGGCTTTTCCGAGAGGGCGTTCGTGGAAGCGGTGGCGGGCGGCGGCAAGATGATTAAGCCCTGGCTGCTGTCGCAGGTTCCGGTGGCGGGCGTGGGCAACATCTACGCCGACGAGAGCCTCTGGGCCGCCCGGATTCACCCGGCCCAGACGCGGCTGAAGCCTGCCGAGGTGCGGCGGCTGTACACGGCCATCCGCGCCACCATGCAGGCGGCAGTCGAGGCGGGCGGCAGCACCCTATCCGACGGCAGCTACCAGCAGCCCGACGGCGTGGACGGAGGGTTTCAGACGCGCCACAACGTCTATGACCGGGCCGGGCAGCCCTGCACCCGCTGCGGCACCGAGGTTGTCAAAATGGTGCTGGCCCAGCGCGGCACGCATTTCTGCCCGAAGTGCCAGACGCTCAAAGACCGCCTGTAGCGTGTGGCCTGGAGCGCGTAGAACGGGCCAGATACAGCCGCTCTGAATCCATAAAAATCTTCCTCTCCTCTGAACAAGTCGCGGTTCACATGCCACAGTTCACAGGCCACAGTTCACACTCAACCAGCCCCATTCCCCGGAGACCCCATGACCGACCTGACCGACCTGCGCCTCAGCTACCAGAAGGGCGAACTGCGCCGGGACGCCCTGAATCCCGATCCTTCGGCGCAGTTTGCGCTGTGGCTGGAGCAGGCGCTCGCCACCGACATGCCCGAACCCTACGCGGTCACGCTCGCCACCGCCGACGGGGCGGGTCGGCCCAGCGCCCGCACGGTGCTGCTGCGCGGGCACGACGAGCGCGGGCTGGTGGTGTACAGCAACTACGACAGCCACAAGGGCCGCGACCTGAAGCTCAATCCGCAGGCCGAGCTGCTGTTCTACTGGCCGCAGCTGGAGCGTCAGGTGCGGGTGTCCGGGCGGGTGAACCAGCTCGGCGAGCAGGAAAGCACCGCGTACTTTCACAAGCGGCCCCGTGAGAGTCAGCTGGCTGCCCACGCCAGTGATCCGCAGAGCGCCCCGATTGCCAGCCGCGCCGAGCTGGAGGCCAAGTTCGCGGCGCTCGAAACCCGCTTCCCGCAGGGCCAGCCGGTGCCCAAGCCCGAATTCTGGGGCGGCTACCTGCTCACGCCCGCCGCCTGGGAATTCTGGCAGGGCCGTCCCAGCCGCATGCATGACCGTTTTGAATATTTAGTTGCCGCTGAGGGCTGGAGAATTACGAGATTGATGCCTTAATGAAACGCGGCCTGCCGAACCTGTTGCCAGGTCGCCCCACCATCGAGGGTATTGAAAAGTGTGGTGCCGGACAGAAGCCAGCCTGTGGCCGCGCCGACGAACTGGAGTTGCTGGACCGTCTGGCCAGCGGGCAGCCCGCGTGAAGCAGTCGCCTGCCAGCTTTTTCCGGCGTCACATGTGCGGTACAGCTGTCCTGACAGCCAGGCCCAGCCATTCTGGGCCGACGAGAAGAACACCGGATAGGGTTTCATCACGACCTGCCCGCCGATCTGGAAGGCCGGCTGCCGCTGCCAGGAAGCGCCGTTGTTGAGGGTAATGAAGGTTTCCAAGGCGGGGGACACCTCAGGAGTTTCGCCTAACGCCACCGTACTTACCACGCCCGTCTCGCCGAACCAGAATAACGAGGGTGGGCCGCTGACGGCTTTGGGGTCGGCCAGGAGGAGCATGTGAGGTGCCCAGGTCCGCCCCCCGTCTTTGGTGGACTGAATCAGGAGACTTCCCTCGGTGTTCCCCGCAGAGGTGAAGAATCCACGAGTGGGACTGACAAACACCCGTCGGCTCTGGAAGCCTTGTGGCACGATGCCGCTGCCAGTTCGTGGGAGCTTTTGAGAGGTCAGACCGTCAAAATTGAGCAGGTACCAATGTCGGCCTTCATCCTTTGAGTGGAAGAGCATGCCGTACTTCGAGTTGCTCACCTCTCCGAGCGTGAGGTTCCACCAGCGGTTCGGCCCGAACTGAGACACGGTATCGGATACGTCGAGGGTTCCCGGCACGCCACCGGGCAACACTGAGAGCTGCCGCGACTGTCCGTTGTGGGCGTCTACCGAGAGAAGAACATAAGAATGGCCGTTCGTGCCAATCACTTGTACCCGTGTCGCCGTGGCACTGGTCATCCGAAGTAGAGATGAAAACGTCGGGAGTAGACGCCAGCGCAGGCCGCCGTCTTGTGTAACCGAGACCTGGCCCGAACGCAGCAGCCAGCCGTGTGTGGCGTCGGTCATCAGGAGGTTGGGTGCCACCGATGAGTCCGGTTGTCGTGCGTGGGCGGGAAGAACCGTCAGTCCAAATGCGGTGACTGCGGTGACGACCAGACGCCGAAACGGTTTCATGGCACTAAGCGTAGAGCGCCAGGATGATGCCCTTCTTTCGGGTGTTTAGAGCATTTGTCAAAAAGGCTTTCTCTTTTTGACCGACTGGAGCGGGCAAGCGTGCCCAGCGGTCAAGCGTGGTCAACCGCGCTGCTCTGACCAAGAAGGCGCGTCCGTTCTGCCCAAGACAATGGAGCTGACGAAAGGCTGTTATTTCGGCAGCGGAGTTCGGACAGATGCTCTAACTTTTCACCCCGAACCCCTCCAGTTCCTCCGCCGACATCGGGGCGGCGAAGTAATAGCCCTGCGCCGCGCCCACGCCCGCCTTCTTCAGCAGCGCCAGCTGCTCGGCGCTCTCCACGCCCACGGCGGTCACGCTCAGGCCCAGGCTGCCTGCCAGCGCCGTGGTGGCCTGGAGCAGCTTGTAGGCGCGCGGGTTGGGCAGGCGGGCCACGAAACTGGGGTGCAGCTTGACGCCTGTGATGGGAAAGCGTTCCAGGCTGCTCAGGCTCGACGCTCCGTCGCCGAAGTCGTCGATCAGCAGCTGTGCGCCCAGCGCGTGCAGCCGTTCGAGCAGCCCCAGCGTGCGCTCGGAGTAGCCCAGCAGGCTGCCTGCACTCAGCTCGAAGTCGGGCGCGCCGTGCTGCTCCATGATCGGAAACAGGCGTTCCAGGTCGTCCTGGCGCAGCAGCTCGTCGAGGCTCAGATTCACGCTCACCCGCAGGCCGGGGCGGCTCGCCTGCCAGCGGGTGCGGGCGGCCAGCGCCTGTCCCACCACCCACTCGCCGATGTCGCTGATCAGGGCGCTGCGGGCGGCCAGCGGCAGGAAGGCGGGCGGGGCCAGCAGACCCAGTTCGGGGTGGTTCCAGCGCAGCAGCGCCTCGGCCCCCAGCAGCAGCGGCCCACCTGTGACCGAGTCTCCAGTCAGCGAGACCACCGGCTGATAGCTGAGGCTCAGTTCGCCCTTTGCGAGCGCCTGGGGCAACTCGCTTTCCAGCCGGAAGTCGCGGGCCACCTCGGCGCGCATGGCCTCGTGGTACACCGCGCCCGCCCCCCGCTGCTCCGCACGGTGCTCGGGGCGCTCGCGCGTCACGAAGCTCAGCGCCGTCTCGGCCTGACCGATCAGCGCCTCGGGGTCGCCCCCCACCAGCCCGCCCGCCGCGCCCAGGTGAAAGCTGAGCGGCAGGTCGCGCCCCGACAGCCGCAGCGGCGCGCGCAGATGGCGCTGAAGGTCTTTCAGGGCGTCTTCCAGGCCGCTCCTGTCGGCGGCCATGCCCCTTGCGGCCAGCATGAAGACGTCGCTGTTCAGGCGGGCCGCCAGCAGCCCCGGCTGCCAGTCCACGAGCCGGGCGGCCAGATGCACCAGCAGCGCGTCGCTGGCCGTGCGCCCCAGGGCGGCGGTCAGGGCCGGAAAGCCGCTGACGTCGAGGGCCAGCAGCGTCACCGGAACGTCTGCGCTCAGCGGCTCCTGGCTCAGCGCCGTCAGCCGGCTGCGCAGCCCCGTGCGGTTGAGCAGGCCGGTCAGGGCGTCGTGCTGGGTGTCGTGGCGCAGTCTGGCCTCCATCCGGCGCAGGGCGGTCACGTCCCGCAGGGTGAGCATCAGGCCGGGGCGCTGCCCCTCCAGGCTGGGCAGCAGGTTCACGCCCAGCCGCACCGTGTGCCGTACCCCGGCGGCGTTGATGAGCGTCACCTCC
>JANXWI010000006.1 GCA_025351205.1 Deinococcus sp. | reverse complement strand
CTGCCTCCCGCCCTCCGTGACAGCCCGGCCTTCTCTGACCCATCAGCCTTCCCCGACAGCCCATTCACCGGGCACGGCCCATCTGCCCGGCAACACCGCACCCAACCGACCCAGACTCATTTCAAGCAGACTCACCTGTACCAGACTCAACAGAACCAGACTCCGGAGACCCCTTGAGCGAAACTGCCACCAGCCTGACCCGCACCATCACCCTTCAGCACCCCAGCGAGGCGCTCAGCCTGTTCGGCGCGGGCGACGTGAACCTGCGCCGCATGCGCGAACTGGTGTCGGCCCGCATCTCAGCGCGCGGCGAGACCATCAGCATCCAGGGCGAGGCGGGGCCAGTCGAGGCCGCCTTCAAGATGATCCAGGACGCTCTCGATCTGGTGCGGGGCGGCAACGAGCTGACCCCCGACGCCATTTTGCAGGTCTCGCGGCTGAGCGGTGAGGGCCGCAGTCTGGCGGCGGAAACCCAGGGCAGCCCCACCCTGCCGCGCGGCCTGAAGCCCAAGACGCCGGGCCAGAAGCTGTACCTCGACCAGATCGAGAAGAACGACGTTACCTTCGGCGTGGGGCCAGCCGGCACCGGCAAGACCTACCTGGCCGTGGCGATGGCGATCAATGCGCTGAAAGCAAAGAAGGTCAAGCGCATCATCCTGACCCGGCCCGCCGTCGAGGCGGGCGAGAAGCTGGGCTTTCTGCCGGGCGACCTCCAGGCCAAGATCGACCCCTACCTGCGCCCGCTGTACGACTCGCTGGGCGACATGCTCGACCAGGAGAAGTTCGAGGCGTACCTGACCAGCGGCGTGATCGAGGTGGCCCCGCTGGCCTTCATGCGTGGCCGAACCCTGAATGACGCCTTCATCATTCTCGACGAGGCGCAGAACACCACCGGCGAGCAGATGAAGATGTTCCTGACCCGCATGGGCTTTTCCAGCAAGGTGGTGGTGACGGGCGACATCACCCAGATCGACCTGCCGCGCCACGTCACCTCGGGACTGGCGGTGGCCAAGCGGGTGCTGAACGACATAGAAGGCATCGCGTTCCACGAGTTTTCCTACCTGGACGTGGTGCGTCACCCGCTGGTGGGCAAGATCATCCGGGCCTACGAGACCGCCGAGGACGCCGAGCAGGACCGGCGTGCGGCGCGGCGCGGCGACTTGCAGAGCATTCCCGAGACCGAGGGTGACCGGCCAGGGTCAGCGCCGCTCCCACCTGTACCACCTGTACCACCCGTACCATCTGCCGAAAGCCCCGGTGATTGACCTGCACGCCCGCAAAACGCCTCCGGCGGGCCTGCGCCCACACCTCCGGGCCAGCCTGAACGCGCTGATGGCGCATCTGGGCGTGGCCGACAGAGAGGTGACGGTGGTGCTGGTCGGTGACCGGGCCATCGTGCAGCTCAAGCGCGAGACCTGGCCCGAAGAGGACATTGACGCCGACGCCGCCACCGACGTGCTGAGCTTCCCGGCCTGGGAACCGGGCGACCCGTTCATGCCGCCGCACCTGGGCGACATCTTCATCAGTCTCGAAACCGCCCAACGGCAGGCCGACGCCCGGGGCCATTCGCTGACGCGTGAGGTGGCGCTGCTCGCCAGCCACGGCCTCACGCACCTGCTGGGCCATGACCACCCGCACGCCGAGGGGCTGGGCTACGAGGAGGGCGCCACCGGGCCACAGTGGCAGGTGTTTCACGACCACTGGCAGGTGGCGCAGGCTGGGTTGCAGCGCGGACTGAAGGCCGAGTAGTACCGTGCGCCGCTGGCTGAGATCGGCCCGTTTTGCCGTCGCCGGAATCCGGCATGGCTGGGCCAGTCAGCGCAATTTCCGTATCGAGTGCGTGCTGGGCGGACTTGCGCTGCTGGTGGCCCTGTGGCTGCGCGCCCCGCTGGCCCCGGTGCTGCTGGCCTGCGGGCTGGTGCTGGGGCTGGAGCTGATCAACACCGCCCTGGAAGCGCTGGTTGATCTGGTCAGCCCGGAAGCCCATCCACTGGCGAAAGCAGCCAAGGACGCGGCTGCGGGGGCGGTGCTGCTGGCCTGCGCGTTCGCGGTGGCGGTGGGGGCGGTGGTGCTGGTGCCTCCACTGTTGCGGGTGATTGGGTTTTAACTTGTCTGGATGGCTGGGCTTTGGCTCTATGCTTCTGCATCTCCCCCACCCCCAGCCCCTACCCCCGCCGGGGCGGCTGGCAGGTCGGTCGGGGCGGCCCGCCCTCTTACTAGTACATAGACAACCGGTTAGGGCGGGGTGAATTTAGGCCGCTTCGCTCCCTCACCCGTGAGGGGGGAGGGCTGGGGAGGGGGTGAACGGGCTGAGTATCCAATGACTTACCAGAAGTTGGCCCCCTCTTGATCGGTTGACGATGTGCTAGCGGAGTGGTTGACGTGCTTTCAGGCCGGACGCCGCTCCCGGTCAATCCTGAAGCCGCCTGAAATGGCCCCGGAGTTCTGTATGCTGGCCCGGTGAATCCTAAGCCCGTGCTGGTCATCGGCGGTATCAATGCCGACGTGTTGGGGCGCACGCTGGGGCCGCCCGCGCTGCACACCAGCAACCCGGCCCGGGCGGGCGTGACGCCGGGCGGGGTGGCCCGCAACGTGGCCGAGGTGGTCGCGCGGCTGCTGACCGGTGGCGCGGCGGTGCG
>JANXWI010000545.1 GCA_025351205.1 Deinococcus sp. | reverse complement strand
CTTGCCCGAAGGTATCGGAGAGAATGGCCGGAACCCTCAGTGTCGGTGTGCCGCGCGCGGCAAAACTTCGTCTGAGGGCTTCTCCGAGTACAGAGGCGGCAAACGTTTCCCGCCCGAGGATCACGTGCAAATCGTAGACATCCTTCATGCGTGTGGTGTCGACCCCGATCTCGACCAGCGCAGCGAACTTCTCGGTCACGACTGTTTCGAGCGGATAGATCGCCACCCGGACGGCCTGTGGGATCAGCAGCTGCGGAAACGCCAGCTCCACCGGGGCGGGCGTGATGACATTTCCAAACGACACGTCTATCGGGACCCGGATCCGGGAAGGGCCGAGGGTGGCGATGAGGGTGACGTGGACTCCAGGATATTCGAGGGCGTCGTTGATCACGCGCACCTGAACCTGGTCCGGGTCGAAGATGAGTCCGTCTGCAAAGTCGATGCCGCAGAGTTCTTGCATCACCCGTTCGATGACCTCAGGCGTATTGGCCAGGTTTCTGGCGGCGAGATCGATGTCTTCCGTGGGGCGGGCGGCATCGCCGTAGCGAGCGAACAGGCTCAACGCTCCTTTGAGCACGAACCGCTCGGCGTAAGCGCTGGCGTCCAACCGTCCCAGCAGGCCTTGCTGGGCATACAGCAGGAGCATCGAAGCCTTGGGGAGATTGGGATATCTGGACGCCAGGTTCCGCAACTTTGCCAGAATACTGACGCCGTCAGTGGTCCTGGTCATGACGCAGCACCTCCAGATCCCGCCGCATTGGGGCAGAGACGCCGAGTGCGTCTGCCGCTTCGAGCAGGCCCCAGGTTCCCCGCTCGGGCATCTTCGACAGATAGTTTTTGAGACCCTCAAGATAGACGTCGCGCCCGTATTTTGCGGCGTATCTGAGCAGATCTGCCAGCGTCTTTTCCGGCGTGTAGGTGGTCAGCCGCCTCGACGCCACGGGCAACTCGGCGATACCGAAAGCGTAGCTGGCCGGACGAAAATAAAAGATCTGGATCTGCGGGAACGCCAGGCGGGGGAAGCTGCGATTGGCGGGCACCGCAAACTGAAGAACGGCAGGCCGGGTGGTGGTCAGGTCGTGCAGATGCAGAGCGCTCACCAAACAGGGCCGAGCGTACGGCACCCTCAACTGCACCTCCAGCAGTTCTTCGGCGGCCCCAAACGGGATGGTCTCGGCCAGCAGGCGGTAGACCCCCCGCTGGACACGCTCTGCCCCACCCTCCTGCACGAAACGGGCGAGTTGCTCGGCGTGAATGGCTTCACTGCGTGCCTCGCTGGCCGTCAGGTAGCCGCCACGCGTCAGGAACAACGTCAATAGAACTTGGGTTGACTCAGTTGTCTGTTGACTCATCGCTGCCTCGTGAGTAATTCTAGGTCAACTGGACCAATTTGCCTAGGTTTTGTCACCTAAATTGCCGGCCCCGGTGTGCTTTCCCTGCCAGCGTTGCCGAGAATACGCGCCAGATAGACCTTGACCACGGACGTGGCGGTCTAAGCTTCTCCATCCATGACGCTGCGTTTTTATCCGCCCTGAAGACTCAGCGCTCCTTGAGCAGTGAGGCGATCAGCTGCTGTAACTGGGCCACCAAGGCGTTCGTCTGATCGACAGGCTGGGCCACAGAGGGAAGGGCGGAGAGAAGCTGGCTGAGCGGAATCGCGGCGGCCCGGCGCTGGTCGTCGTAGAGATGGGTGTAGACGCTGAGCGTGAAGGCCACGTCGGCGTGTCCCAGGCGGTCACTCACCACTTTGGCGGGCACCCCCTGCCGGATCAGCAGGCTGGCCGCCGTGTGGCGCAGGTCATGAAAACGGATACGCGGCACCCCCGCTTCCCGCACCAGGCGGTGAAACAGCCGCGCCACGTTGGACGGGTCGAGACGCTCGCCACTGGAACGGGTAAACACCGGATGCTCGCCAGTTCGTGGCCCGAACCAGCCTTCCTCCTCCAGACGGTGCCCCCGCAGCAGCGCCACCATGTCGTCCGCCAGGGGAATACCCCGGAACCCGGCGCGGGTCTTCGGCTCGCCCAGCACCCACTCCCCGTTGATGTCTCGGATGTAATTGCGGGTGACGCTCAGCTCGGCGCGCTCCAGATCGAGGTCGCCCCAGGCCAGCGCCAGCATCTCGCCGCGCCTCATGCCCGTGCTGAGCGCCAGGGTGAACAGTGGCGCGAGGCGGTGCTGGCCCGTATGCTCCAGGAACCTCCCGGCCTCATCCTGGTCCCAGACCGTCATCTCTCTGGACCGGGTGCGGGGCGCGCGGGCCATGCTGGCCGGATTGCTGGGCAGCACGCCCCACAAGGCGGCCTGCCGCAG
>JANXWI010000513.1 GCA_025351205.1 Deinococcus sp. | reverse complement strand
CTCCGTTCCGGCAAAAGCCGAGGCGACGAGCTGAAAGCCGGTCCAGCCCCGCCGCTGCCGGATGCTCAGCTCGGCACCCACCACGCCGATATGTCGGCGGCGCTCGGAGAGCAGGTCACGCGGCAGGCCATTCTTCCCAGACAAAAAGTGACGCTCGATGCTGCCGCCCAGCGCCGGATGAAACTCGCCCGCGACCAGCCGCGCCAGCGTGGATTTGCCCGCACCGTTCTCGCCCGTCACCAGCCAGTGCTGCCCGCGCCGCCAGACCCAGCTCAGCGGCCCCAGCGCCAGGTGGCCATTGCGGTACACCGAGGCGTTACACAGGGTCACGAGCGGCCTGGACGCCACCGGAAGGACAGGACGGGCGGCGGGAAGGGGCGTCTGGGTCTGAATTTCAGCATTCCAAAGTCCGGCCCCACCAGTGCGCGGCTGAACCTCGACCCTTCCCCCGGAGGCGTGAAGCCGCTGCCAGTTCAGGTCCGGGGCCTCTTCCGGGCGGTGCGTCGCCAGAATGATGGCGACCCCCTGCGCGGCTACGTCTTCCAGCACGGTCTTCAGCTCGCTTCTGGCCGACGCGCTCAGGCCATCGGTGAACTCGTCGAGCAGCAGGGCCGCCGGGCTGGGCATCAGGGCGCGGGCCAGCAGAGAGCGGCGGCGCTGGCCGTGCGACAGCGTGCGGAAATCCCGCTCCAGCAGCGCCTCCACTCCGGTCAGGGCCACCACCTCACGGAGCCGCGTCAGGGCGGCCTCGTCCGGCCCGCCCGGGTTCAGCATCTCGCCTTCACGGCCCGCCAGCAGCACGTCCTGCACACTCTGTACCCAGTCGCGGGTCAGGAACCAAGCTTCAAGCGAGGGGCTGACCAGCGGAAAGAGTCGCCTTGCCCGCACTGCCGAGAGCCGCTGCTGGCCTTCAAGCACGTAGGTGCGCGTGCCGGAGGCTGGCGACAGGTCACCGCGCAGCAGCCCCAGGAGGCTGCTCTTGCCGCCGCCGTTGGGGCCGGTCAGCAGCCACGCCTCGCCAGGCAGAAGCTGCCAGTTCAGGTGTTCCAGCACCGCCCCGCCGCCCTGGGTCACACTCACGTCTCGCAGGATGACGAGGGGTGCAGAACCGGGAAGCGACACGCCCACGAGAATAGCGGTTCTCACCGGTCATTCAGGCATCCGAGTCAGATGAAATTTGCCAGACACGCATCGGCTTGCTCTCCGTCTCGGAACGCAGGCATCCACCATCTGGCGCATGTGTACGCCTGGGCACGGTGATACCCTCGAACCACACCGCTGTGAGGGTGAACACGAATGTCAACTTCTGCCTGACCATCAGATTTTCCAGGGCGCTCTGAGCTGTTCAGAGGCGCGGCAGGGCAACGCTGCTCTGCATCCTGGCGACATTCCCACACACTCACAGGAGAACCATGCTGTCCAAGACCAACCAGGCCCCCGCTCTGCGGGCCTACCTAACGCTGGAAACCGTTCTGTCTCTGGGCTTTGCCCTGGCCTATACCTTGCAGGGGTTGTATTTCGTGCAGTCGGCGCACCTGACGCCTTTTCAGCTGCTGCTGGTCGGCGCGGTGCTGGAGGGCAGCGCCTCCTTGCTGGAGGTGCCCACCGGGGTGATTGCCGACCTCTACAGCCGCCGCTTGTCGCTGGTGCTGGGCTGCCTGTTTCTGGGCTGCGCCATGCTGCTGGTCGGCTCGTTTCCCACCTTCACGGTGATCTTGGCCGCGCAACTCGTCTCGGCGCTGGGCTACACCTGCCTGTCGGGCGCGCAGGAAGCGTGGCTGGCCGACGAACTCGGTGAGGAACGGCTGGCACCTCTGCTGCTGCTGGGCGGACAGTATGGCCGGGTGGCAGGCATTGTGGGCGTCCTGGCCGCCGCCGGGCTGTCGCTGCTCGGGCTGGGCGTGCCGGTGCTGGTCGGGGGCGGGCTGCTGCTGGGGCTGAGCCTGTATCTGGCCGTCCGGATGCCCGAAAACGGCTTCACCCCTGAGCCGCACGGGCCGGGGAGCCGCTGGACCGCCTTCACGGACACCCTGAGTGCAGGGGTGCGGACCATCCGCAGCAGCCGCCTGCTCGGCCTGCTGGTGGTGTCGGCGCTGCTGTACGGGGCCAGCACCGAGGCCTTCGACCGCCTGAACGAGTATCACCTGCTGCGAGACATAGGGCTAGGGCTGCCGGGCGGTCCTTTCGCTGTGTCCTGGCCGCCCGCGTTCTGGTTCGTGGCGCTCAGCCTGGGCGGAATGCTGGTGGGCCTGATCGTGACCGAACCGCTGCGGCGTCGTTTCGGGTCTTCGGACGCACCCCTGTCTGCCAGTTCGGCGGGCAGAATTCTGAGCGTCCTGACCGCGCTGAGCCTGCTGTGCATGCTGGCCTTCGCCTTCGCCCCCAGCTTCTGGTGGGCCGCCGCCGCATTGACCGGTCTGGGCGTGCTGCGCGGGCTGTACGGGCCGCTCTACAGCGCGTGGCTGAACGTGGGCCTGGACTCCCGGCACCGCGCCACCGTGGGCAGCATGGCCGCTCAGGCCGACGCGCTGGGGCAGGTGAGTTTTGGCCCGCTGTTCGGGCTGGCGGGCAACGTCTGGGGCGTGCCCACCGCGCTGGCGCTGGCCGCCCTGGTGCGTCTGCCGACCCTAGCCTTGCTGAGGCTGGGAGGCCGGACCACGTCCGCCGAGGCGCAGAAGCTGACCTGAGACGGTTTTCAGGCCGTGCCAAACGTCATGCCGATCATGCCCAGCATGCGGCGGTAGGCAATCGCCACCCGGTCACTTCTCAGGTGCAGCTCGGCCTGGAGATCGAGCGGCAGGCGTTCGGGCCACTGCGACTCGACGACGGGCAGGTCCTGCGAGGCCACATGGTCCTGAAATTCGCGCAGCGCGTCGTCGCTCATGCCCGGATAATTGAGCGCCACGGCAAAGTACGCCCGCGACAGCGTTTCGCTGACCGGCGTGACGCTCATGAAGATGGAAAACACCCGCCCGTCGTCGCTCACCTTGTCGAAACTGGCCGAGAGCGGCCCCAGCACCCGGTAGGTGTACTCGACGTAACGCCCCACGCCCGTGCCGTCGGGGTCGGGCTGATAGACCCGGATGCCGCTGGCAGTGATGTGCGTGCCCTCCACCGCGAGGTCGTAGTCTGGGATTTCCGGCATCTCGGGTGTGCCCAGCAGCCCCCCGTGAACGTACGGAAAGTGCGCCACGTCCAGAAAGTTTTCCACCACACGCGGCGCGCTGGCCCGGAAGGTGTAGGGGCCGCACCAGACCTTCTGAAAGCTGGCGTCGTCCCACTGCGGAAAGGCGGGCAGCTCGCTGGCAGGTTCGCCCAGCGCCACCCACACCAGGCCGTAGGCTTCGCGGGCGCGGTAGGTGCGGGCGGCAGCCCTGGCAGGGGGTGTCTGCTCTGGATGGGCCGGGAACTTCACACACTGCCCGCCCGCCGCGTAGACCCAGCCGTGATACGGACAGTGCAGCTGCCCGCCCTCCACTTTGCCCAGCGACAGCTTCGCGCCCCGGTGAATGCACAGGTCCTGCCAGACCTCGCAGCGTCCGTTGAGCCAGGCCACCACCAGCGGTTCGTTCAGCAGCTGCGCCCCCAGCAGGCCGCGTTCCTGCACCTGTGCAGCCGAGGCCACCGGCAGCCAGTGTGTATGCAGCACGTCGCCCGTCAGGGTATGGGGAAGTGCTGGCAGACTGTGGGGAAGTGGAGTCGTCACCGGGTCCGCCTGAGTCGTCATGGGCCATGATACCCAGCGGGCGGATCAGGCGGCTTTCACCGCCGGTCCGTCACCGCCCAGATGCCCGCGTAGGAAACAATCTGGCGGTCTCCCCTGTCCGGCGTGTAGATGGTGCTGATGCTGCCGTCGAGGTACAGCGCGTCGGGGCAGGAGAGCGCGTCGCGGAAGAAGCGGGCGAAGTCGTAGAAATTGACCGCGCCCTCGCTGATGGCGAACTTGACGACGCTTCCCTGACCTGGGGCACCCCTGCACACGCCCACACCGCTGCGGAGCTTGAGGCTCTGGCTGTCCGCGTTGAAGCTGGGGTGCAGCCGCCCGCCCTGCACCAGCAGCGGCCCCGACTGACTGGCATAGTCGGGCTTCAAATTGCTGGCCGCGTAGGCCCGCGATTCGCTGACGCCCGCCTTGCTGCCCTGCACCCAGAACACGCCATTGGGCAGCAGCGCGAAGTTTCCACCCGAGCGGGCGCGGTTCAGGCCCACCAGTGTTTCCCCACGCTGGACGTGCAGGCCCAGTGGGCGCAGGCC
This sequence comes from Deinococcus sp., assembly GCA_025351205.1. Classification (GTDB taxonomy): domain Bacteria; phylum Deinococcota; class Deinococci; order Deinococcales; family Deinococcaceae; genus Deinococcus. The sequence goes on along the minus strand of JANXWI010000513.1, from coordinate 287 downwards.
CGGAGCATAGATACCGCTGTTGGTGGCAAACAGCAGCGTTTTGCCCTGGGCACCCAACGCCGATTTCAGCGCTCCGATGGTGCCGTAAGGCTGCGCGTTGACATCCTGCCACGACAGCCTCAGCTGATCCCTGCCGGGCTGCACCGTGACCACGAAATAGGCCGCGCCCCTGTAGGTCAGGTCCTGGCTGCTGAGCGCCTGGGCGGAGGCGCAGGCCATGAGGAGGGCGGTCAGAACGGCAAATGGACGCACAGCCGATGATGGCAGGAGTTGGCATGAGGAGTGAC
>JANXWI010000456.1 GCA_025351205.1 Deinococcus sp. | reverse complement strand
GGCCCAGCAGCTCCGGGGCCTCGACGCCCGCTTCCTTCAGCACAAAGGCCGTCTCGAAATTCAGCTCGCCCAGGCGGTAGGCGGTGGCCACCTCTCCCTGACGCCTCAGCAGGTTGGCATATACCAGGGCCGCCGTAATGGCGTCGGTATCGGGGTTCAGGTGTCCAAAAACAGCGATCATGGCTGGATTGTAGCTGAGGAAAACAGAGACACGTCAACGAATCTAGAACGAGGAGGGGCCGCCCCCGACGACTTGCCAACAGCGACCCCGCAGGCCGCAATCTGACGAAAAGCATCTCAGCAGGCGTGAGTGCATCTCGGGAACCCAGAAACGCGCCGATTGAATCTAGCCAGATTGAATCTAGAACGAGGAGGGGCTTCTTGACCAGAACAGCGTGGGTCCTGGTCAGAACAGCGCCGATGACGACGCTTGACCGCGTGAGCACGCTTGGTCGCTGCCCGCCGCCCCCGACGATTTGCCAAGCAAGACACGGACGCATTAACAAATCTTGAGAGAGCCAGCACCGCCGAGCCAAATGCAGGCAACAAAAAACCCCCGCCGAAGCGGGGGAATGGGCATCAGGTTCTAACGGAGATCAGAACTTGACGTTGTAGCCGACCTTGAAGGCCTGCGCCACGCTGTTGTTCGCGGCGTTGGTGAAGTCGGTGTAGTAGAACATGCCGTAGTTGATCTTCAGGCCGAGGTAGTCCACCTGAGCAAAGACGCCCTGGGTGCTGGCTGCGGCCACGTTGGTGGTCCCGGCTCCGACGTTGCCGCCGGTGTAGGGATCGCTCGCTCCGCCCAGAGGGCTGCGGAAGAAGCGGTCAGCGGTGGGGCTGAAGGTGGCCGTGCCGCCGCTGGCGCTGCTGGCCGCCGTGCCGCTGCCGATGTTAAAGCCCTGGTAGTAGGCGTAGCCGATGCTGGGCTTGAGGCCGGCGATGCCGATGTCGTTCAGAGTCAGCGCGGCCTGACCGTACAGCTCGGTCTTGGTGTTCGCGCCCACAGCCAGCCCGGTACCGGGGTTGGTGATCGAGTTGGCGAACGCCAGCTGCACGCTCGGCTTGCCAAAGATGGCCAGCGGGGTCGAGCTGATCTGGACGCCGTACTTGACAGCATTATAAGTACGTGCCGCAACAGTAGCGGGAGCACCGCCGTCACTCTGAGTGGCCGTCGTGGCTGTACCGTTGTTGCCGGGGACGTTGAAGGAGTGGTAGCGCGCAAACGGGGTGACGGTCAAACCGAACACCGTGGTAGCGTAGCTGCCGTAAGCCTGGAAGTCGTTGATCTGGTCGCCATAAAAGTAAGCGTCGGCGATGGTGAAGTTCAGGCCCTTGACCAGCGCGTCGGCTGCACTGCCATCGTGCGACAGCACGCCGCCGTAGGTGCTGGAGTAGGCGAATGGCACCAGAGCAGTATCCTGATAGGCTGCTGTGCTGTTGTAAACGAAGTTTCCAATGTCGACGTGCAGTGGGGTACTGCTGTTCACGTCTGCCTTGGCACTGTTGTAGAAGCCCTTGAGGCTCAAGCCAAACAGCTTGGCGCCAGCGGCCACACCGAAGGCGGTGCGGTACGAGGGGGCCGTGCCGATGTAGTCGGCGCTGCGGTCACCGAACGCGGCGACAGTCACGGGGCCGAGGGTGGTCGAGAGACCAGCGCCGTAGCCGAAAGTGTCTGCACCATAGCTGTTAGCGTTGGCGTTCGTGCCGTTGATGTTGTAGAAGGGCATGTCGTTGGCCGACATCCCAGCCACGCCGTCGGCGTACTGAGGGTCGATGGCACGGAAGTTGGCCGCGACCTTGGCGATACCAAAATCTGCCGAAGCCTCGACGTATCCGGCCTTCTGGGCCTTACCGAAGGCGTCGCCCAGGTCTGTGTAGGTGCCCGAGTCCAGCGAGCTGACGTCGTAGACGCCCTTCAGGTTGATCGGGCCGACCTTGAAGTCGGCGTCCAGGCCAACGGCGCTGCGGTTGCCGATGTTCTGGGCGTAGTTCAGGGCGATGGTGCCCAGGTTGAAGGGGTTCACTTCGGCGCGGACACCATAGTAATCGCCGTTCAGCACAGGCGCACCGATGTTGGCGCTGCCTTTGCCGATCACGACGGTCAGCTTGGGTGCGAAGGGCAGGTTGGTGGCGGCGATGGTCGCCACAGTACCGTTGCGGAAGTTGGCGGGTTCGCCGTCAGCGTCGTTGTTGAACAGGTAGTCGTTGAAGCGGAAGGCGCTGTTGGTGCGGTTGTACACCACGCCGAAGGTCTGACCGCCGAGCTTGCCGTTGGCCGTTGCGTTGTCGAAGCGGATGGTGTTGGCCGGGCTGTTCAGGCCGAAGTTGGCCACCGCGTCGTTGATGACCAGCTGGCCGTTGGCGGTGACGATGTTGGTGACCTTCAGGCCGAAGTTGAAATCGTAGCCCGAAAAGTTCTGGGTGGTGTCGGTGCAGACCTCGGGGAAGGCTCTCTGGCCCGCGACTGCCGGGCAGTTCTTGCCAACAGAGTACACGCCGTCGGCGAAGGTCTTGCGGGTCAGGCGGTCCACGTCGAAGTCGGTCGTACCCTTGCGCAGGCCGATGCCGCCGTAGTTGGCTTCCACGTTGCCGGTGAAGCTGATCTTGGGGGCGTTCTCCAGCGTGGTCACGCGGGTGTCGATGCCGGTCACCTTGGTGCCCAGGGTGTTGAAGTCGGCGCGGGTCACGAAGTCGGCCTGCGCGGTCTCGACGGCGCTCACGCGGTCCTGGAGGCCCAGGATGTCGTTGTTGAGCAGCACGGTCAGGTCGTTCAGGGCGGCGATGCTGCTGGCGTTGTCGTCCACGTCGGCGCGCAGGCCGTCGTAGTTGGCCTGGAGGTCGTCGGTACGCGCGCTCAGGTCAGCGATCTGCTGGTTCAGGGCGGTGAGGGCAGCCGGGTCGCCGGTGGCCGATCCCAGGCCGTTGACCTGAGCTTCCAGGCGGGCAAAGTCGTCCTGGCTGACCGAGTTGGCCTCCAGGTCGGTGACGCGCACACCCAGGGCGGCCAGGTCGGCGGCCAGCTCCTGCACGGCGTTCTGAAGGGCCGTCAGCTCCGCGCCACCGATGGTGGTGGTGGTGCCGGTGCTGGTGGTCACGGTGCCCTGCGCGATCTGGTCGAGCAGACGGGCCACGATCACGGCGGCCTCGTAGCGGGTCAGGTTCTGGGTGCCACGGAAGGTGCCGTCCGGGTATCCGAGAATGATGCCCTTGGCCACGATCTTGTCAATGGCGTCCTTGGCCCAGTGCCCGGCGGGCACGTCGGTGAGGGTGGGCACTTGCGCAGCAGGCGCCGTCTGGGCCGCCGCAAATCCGAAGGACAGCGCAGCTGTGAGAACGATCAGAGACTTCTTCATAACTTACCCCCAAAAGGTCGTGTGCGCGGGAAAACGTATCGGGCCTGAAGACGTTGTTGGGGCGAGTTGCCGGGTTTCCTCTCCCAGAGATGGCCGCCGTTGCCGCGTTCCGCACACAACCCGGACTCTCGCCCCTTTATGAGAACAAGAGATTCCAGATCAGCGTGATGATACATGGATGAAAAGGTCAGGTCAACCGCACGAACCTGCGCCAGCAGCAACAGCAACCGAGCTGACGGCTTTCTGATGGCTCCTGGCGTCACTTTTCGCAGATGAGAGCCTTGAGCGCGCCTTTAGGCAATCCGGGCAGACACGTCTGGGACGCGAAACTGCTAGAAGTCGGCTGCCACGGCCCGGATGAACCATTCGGGGGTGGCATGTTCCTCATCTGCCTTGGCCTTCCCTTTAAAGTACCGCCCGGCCCACTCCAGCGCCCACTCGCTGTACCGGCCCTGGTCTATGGCGGCGCGGGCGCGCTCGACCAGCCGGTGCAGATACCGCAGGTTGTGCAGCGAGAGCATGCGCGGGGCCAGCATCTCCTCGGCGCGAATCAGGTGGGCCAGGTAGGAGCGGGTGTAGTGGCGGCAGGCGTAGCAGTCGCAGTCAGGGTCAATCGGCTCAAGCGACGTCCTGGGCGCGCTGGAGTTCATGTTCAGCCGCCCGTCGTCGCTCAGGGCGTAGCCGAATCTTCCGGTGCGGGTCGGATATACGCAGTCGAACAAATCTACACCGAGTGCGATGCCCGCCACCAGGTCTTCGGGGTGACCCACACCCATCAGGTAGCGGGGTTTGCTGGTCGGCAGCCGCGCCGCCGTGTACCCTACCGCGCCGTACATCTCGGCCTTGCCCTCCCCCACCGCCAGACCGCCGATGGCGAATCCGGGCGTGGCAAACGGCAGGGTGGCGTCCAGGCTCTGCTGGCGCAAGTCCTGGTGAATGCCGCCCTGCACGATGGCGAACAGGGCCTGTTCGGATTCAGACCGTTCGGATTCAGACCGTGCAGATTCGAGTTGCGCCCGCTGACAGCGCTCCAGCCAGCGCACGGTGCGTTCCAGGCTGGACCGGACGTAATCGCGCTCGGCGGGGTAGGGCGGGCACTCGTCGAAGGCCATGATCACGTCCGCGCCCAGCGCCCGCTGCACTTCCATGCTGCGCTCGGGCGACAAATATACAGCCGAGCCGTCGAGGTGACTCTTGAAGGTCACGCCTTCTTCGGTGATCTGCCGCATGTGGCCCAGACTCATCACCTGAAAGCCCCCGGAATCGGTCAGGAACGGTCCAGGGTAGGCGGTGAAGCCGGGCAGCCCGCCGTGGGCCGCGACCAGCTCCGGGCCGGGGCGCAGCAGCAGATGGTAGGTGTTGGCCAGCACAATCTGTGAGCCGATCTCGGTCAGTTCCTGCGGGCTGATGCCCTTGACGGTCCCCTGGGTACCCACAGGCATGAACATGGGGGTCTGGACTGTGCCATGTGGGGTGGCGAAGGTGGCCGTCCTGGCGCGCCCACTCTGGGCGGTGACTGTAAATTCAAACATGGCCGAACTCAAACATGGGTGATTCCTGACATGCGAATATTGTGCCGCCTCTAGGTGACCTGCGTATGGAAGCAACTGCATATGATCGACTGCTGTCCGCGCGGCCCAGAGCGGCACAAAAAAGCCACCCGGCGGGGGTGACAGAGGTGGTGACGGTGGTGGGTGGTGAAGGGAATGATGTTGGAGCGGGAGACGCGATTCGAACGCGCGACATCTACCTTGGCAAGGTAGTGCTC
>JANXWI010000442.1 GCA_025351205.1 Deinococcus sp. | reverse complement strand
CAGCCCGGAACCTTCGCCCACAACCCCTCGGACAGCTTCAACATGCTGATGGCGGTCAGGGCCGGAACCTTGCCGTGGTACATCACCGGGTCGGCCTCGTAGGCGCTGACCTCCTCGGCGATGCGTGACAGGCCAGCGGTGGGCAGCACGGTCAGCGGCAGGCCCGGTACGATCCGCGCCAGCACCCGCCCAATCGATTTCATCCAGCCGGGTTCGTTCACGCCCACCAGCAGCGCCGGACTGGACAGCACCACACCCGCCGCGCCGCGCGGGTCTTGCAGGTACGAGGCCGCCGTGACCAGCCCGCCCAGGCTGTGCCCGAAGGCGAACAGCGGCTCCGGCAGGGCGCGCAGGCTCTCGCGCAGCGCCAGATGGTCCTGCACCAGCACCGCCGCGTCGTTCACGGCCCGCGCCCCTTCGCTCTGGCCGTGGCCCCGGTGGTCGTAGGTGTACACGCTGTACCCGGACTGGTTGAGCGCCCCGATCAGGCGGTGATAGCGGGCGCTGTACTCGCCGAAGCCGTGCGTGAGCAGGATGTTGGCACGTACGGTCTGGGCGGGCCACAGAAAGGTCTTGACCGGGACGGCGTGCTGCTGGGGCCAGGGCTGAGGCGTGGTCATGGCCGAATTAAAGCACTTCCGACGAAGGGTTGATCTCAGATCGGTTGTGCAACGCAGGTAACTGTGCTTGTATGAAAGGCGGAGGCATTGACATGGCTGATATTTCACGCAAGGGCAGCGCACAGTGGTCGGGCGATCTGATGAAGGGTGCGGGCACGGTCAGCACCGAGAGCGGCACGCTTCAGGGCGCACAGTACAGCTTCAAGACCCGCTTCGAGAATGGCAGCGGCACCAACCCCGAGGAACTGCTGGCCGCCGCGCACGCGGGCTGTTTCAGCATGCAGCTTTCGGCCATGCTGGCGGGCGACGGCCACCCGCCCGAGAGCGTGCAGACCGAGGCCACCTGCGAGATGGTGCGCTCAGGCCCCGGCTTCAAGATCAGCACCATGCGCCTGAAGGTCACGGGCAAGGTCGAGGGTCTGGATCAGGCCGGGTTCGACGACTACGTGGCCAGGGCCGCCGAGCTGTGCCCCCTGAGCGGCATTATGAAGGGCAACGTCGAAATCGTCCACGAGGCGACCCTTTTATAAAGCTGTAACCGAGAGTCGTGCAGATCAGCCGTCAGCCTTCGTGCTGGCGGTTTTTGTCTATCTGCCGCGCAGTGTCTACACTCTTGCCATGACCAAGGCCGACCAGATTCAACCCCCTCCACTCACGTCCCAGCCGCCGGAATGGTACAAGACCGCCGTTTTTTACGAGCTGTCTGTCCGCACCTTCAACGACGGCAACGGCGACGGCAAGGGCGATTTTCCCGGCCTGACCGCCCGCCTCGACTACCTCAAGGCGCTGGGCGTGGACTGCCTCTGGCTCCAGCCGTTCTACCCCAGCCCGCTGCGCGACGACGGCTACGACGTGTCCGACTACGTGAATATTCACCCCGACCTGGGCACCCTCGACGATTTCAAGGTCTTCCTGCGCGAAGCCCACGCCCGCAACCTGCGCGTGATCGGCGACCTGGTGACCAACCACACCAGTGAACAGCACGCCTGGTTTCAGGAAGCGCGCAGGGGCAAAACTCTTCCTGACGGCACGCCCAACCCGTACCACGACTACTACGTCTGGAGCGATACCGGCACCGAGTACGCCCAGGCCCGGATCATCTTCACCGACACCGAGACCAGCAACTGGACCTGGGACGAGTCAGCGGGGCAATACTTCTGGCACCGTTTCTTCGGTCACCAGCCGGACCTGAACTACGACCACCCGGCGGTGACGGGGGAACTGCTCAGGGCCGCCCGCTTCTGGCTCGACCTCGGTGTGGACGGCTTCCGGGTGGACGCCGTGCCGTACCTCGTCGAGCGTGAGGGCACCAACTGCGAGAACCTGCCGGAAACGCACGCGGTCCTCAAGCAGATGCGGCGACTTGTAGACACCGAGTACCCGGGCCGCCTGCTGCTGGCCGAGGCCAACCAGTGGCCCGAGGACGTGGCGCAGTATTTC
>JANXWI010000368.1 GCA_025351205.1 Deinococcus sp. | reverse complement strand
CCTGTACACCCAGAACCTCGCGAGCATCGACGCGGCGGCCCTGACGCCCAGACTGGTGGCGCTGGCCTTCGGCATCTCGGTGTTCCTGGGCCTGAGTGCGGGCCTGATTCCGGCGCGCACGGCGGGCAACACGGTCATCACCGAAGCGCTGGGCCGGGTATGAACGGGACGGGTATGACGGATATAAACCTGAACCTGGCGGTGGACACCCTGAGCCGCGTGTATCCCAGTGGCGAGGGGCAGGTCACGGCGCTGCGGCCCTTTACACACACTTTCCAGCACGGCATGACGGCGGTGGTGGGGCCTTCGGGCAGCGGCAAGAGCACGCTGCTCAACCTGCTGGCGGGCTTCGACACGCCCACCTCGGGCCGGGTACAGGTGGGTGACACCGACCTGCACGCCCTGGACGAGACGGGCCGCGCCGACTTCCGGCTGGCCCACTACGGCTTCGTGTTCCAGAACCACAATCTGGTCGCCATTCTGAGCGCCCTGGAGAACGTCGAGTTTCCGCTGATGCTGGCGGGCGTGCCGCCAAAGGAACGCCGGGACCGCGCGCGCGCTCTGCTGGCCCAGGTGGGGCTGGAACGCCGCACCGGGCACATGCCCGCGCAGCTGTCGGGTGGCGAGGCGCAGCGCGTCGCCCTGGCCCGCGCCCTGGTCAGCGACCCCGCCGTGCTGCTGGCCGACGAACCCACCGGCAACCTCGACAGCAAAACCGGCGGCGAGGTGCTGGAACTTCTGCTGGCCCCGGCCAGGGCGGGCCGCACAGTGGTGCTGATCACCCATGACCCCGAGGTGGCCGCCCGCGCCGACTTTACCTTGCGCGTGAAAGACGGCGAGGTGAAGGAGGAGAGCCGGGTACTGGTATAAGCGGACCGTGACCGGGTGGCCCCCTCACCCCCTCGCTGCGCGAGGCCCCTCTCCCACAAGGGTAGAGGGGAGGAAAGCGCGACGTGCTATCGCCCGCTGCTCTCACCAGACCTCTCCTTCCCCTGCGGCGTGGCGGGTAGAATCGGGCCACGAGCAGGCCCGCCAGCAGCACGGTCCAGGGAGTCCACATGAAATATGTCAGCACGCGGGGGGGCATTGCCCCGGTTGGTTTTACAGAGGCCGTTCTGATGGGCCTGGCCGACGACGGTGGCCTGCTGGTGCCCGAGCATCTGCCGCAGCTGTCGGATGAGACTCTGGAGGCGTGGCGGGGCCTTTCGTACCAGAACCTGACCCTCGAACTGTTCTCGCTGTTCACCGGAGACGGGCTGCCCCGCGCCGATCTGAAGGCGCTGATCGACGAGTCGTACGCCACCTTCCGCCACCCGGAAGTGACCCCGGTGCGCCGCCTGACAGACGACCTGTACCTGCTGGAGCTGTTTCACGGCCCGACCTTCGCCTTCAAGGACGTGGCGCTGCAACTGCTGGGCAACCTGTATTCCTATATTTCACAGCAGACCGGATCGGTGATTCATATTCTGGGCGCGACCTCGGGCGACACCGGGGCGGCGGCCATCGCGGGGGTCAGCGGCAAGGCGGGCGTGAAAATCTGCATCCTGTACCCCGAGGGCAAGGTCAGCCGGGTGCAGCAGCTCCAGATGACCACCAACCATGATCAGAACGTGCTGAACCTGGCGATAGACGGGACGTTTGACGACGCCCAGCGCATCATCAAGGAGCTGTTCGGCGACCTGGCCTTCAAGGGGCGCTACCACCTGCGGGCCATCAACTCCATCAATATCGTGCGGATTCTGGCGCAGATCACGTATTACTTTTACGCTTACTTCCGTGTAGCAGAGCAGAACCCCGGCGCGAAGATCGCTTTCAGCGTGCCGACAGGCAACTTCGGCGACCTGTTCGCGGGTTACCTGGCAAGGCGCATGGGCCTGCCGGTGGGGCGGCTGATGCTGGCGACCAACGAGAACGACATCCTGGTGCGCTTCGTGCAGGGCGGCGAGTACCGGCCCGCCGCTTTCCGGGGCACCTACAGCCCCAGCATGGACATTCAGGTCGCCAGCAACTTCGAGCGCTACCTGTATTACCTGTACGGCGAAGACGCAATCAGGGTGCGCGGCCTGATGGACAAGTTCAGGGCAAATGGGTTTCTGAGCGTGCCGAGCGCCGATCAGGAGCGGGTGCAGGCCGATTTCGCGGCGCAGAGCGTGCCAAATCAGGTCTGTCTGGACACCATCGGCCAGACGTACAGTGAGGCCCGGTATCTGCTCGACCCACACACGGCCTGCGGCGTGGCGGCTGCCCAGACGCTGGCGGCGCCGGGCGAGATCACCATTGCGCTGGCCACCGCCCACCCGGCCAAGTTCGGCGAGGCGATTGCGCTGGCCGGGCTGGAGCAGACGGTTCCGGCGCAGATAGAAGCGCTGTTCGGCCTGCCCCAGCGTGAGCAGCGCGCCCCGGCCACGGGCGAAGCGATTGCAGAGCGGCTCACGGTGTTCTTCGGGGCCGCCTCGGACGCCGCCCAGCTGCACGAAGAAGTGCTGGAGGGCGAACGGGACCCAGTTTCAGGTTAGCCCGGCTTCAGGCTTCCCGGCCCTGCTTGCTGTCTTCCTGCCCCTCCACCGTGTCCAGCACCTTTCTCAGCTCCACTTTCTCCGCGCCCGCTTCTTCGCCCGGCTTCTTCCTGCGCCGTGACATGATGAAGTACACCAGGCCCAGAATCAGCAGCACGCCGCCGATCACATACCACTGGTACTTGTGCCACAGCTCGATAAACACGTTGCCGAAGTACCACATCCCGGTCTGCCACGCGGCGGTCCAGCTCATGGCCCCGGCCAACGAGTACAGCGCGTAGGTGCGTATCGGCATTCCGGCGGCCTGCGCGTACAGGATAAACGGCGTGCGAATCGCCCCGAACCAGCGGCTGATGATCACCACCCAGGCCCCGTAACGGGCCAGCCAGCCGCGCACCTCCGGAATGCCCATGTTGCTCCGGATGCGTGCTGGCAACATCCGCATGCCGCGCCCGCCCAGATAGTAGCCGACGATGTTGCCCAGCCAGTTGGCGACGCCGCCCCACAGGATGCTTTCTATCAGGGTGGTCTTGCCCTGATGCACCAGGATTCCGGCGGCCAGCATCGGCGGTTCGAAGGGCACGCCCGGCACGCCGATGCCCTCGATAAACAGCACCAGGGCGTTGATCAGGTGGACCACGAGCGGATCGAGGGTGTTCAGCCAGTTCAGGAAGTGGTCGAGCGACAGCACCTGCGTGATGGCGTGCCAGTCCATGCGGCGGCCCTACTGCCCGGCGGAACGCTGCGCGATGGCCGTCTGTGCGCCGTACACCTGATCGCCCACACCGACCAGAAAGTCGATGTCCTCGGCGAACAGGAACAGATCGACCTGCGAGCCGCGCTCGATGAAACTGACCTTCTGGCCGGGCCGCACCGCCTCGCCCAAGGCGACGTAGGTGCTGATCTTGTTCACGAACTTGTCGGCGATCTCGACCATCGCCACCTTGAGCGGCTGACCGCCCAGTCTGCCTTCCAGAAACACCGTCTGGCGCTCGTTTTCCAGGGCGTAACGCTTGGCGAACAGGTCCACGGCGCGCCGCAGGTAGGTCAGCTGCACGTACTCCCACAGGTCCACCATCGGCAGGTTGAGCTTGGCCCCGTTGTGGACGATGCCACTCACATTCGCGTTCAGCGGCGCGTAGTTGAAATGCACGTCGAGCGGACTCATGTAGATGCCGATCAGCCAGCCGTTGCCGGGGACCGCGCCCTCGGGCCACTCGGCGTGGGTGATCTCGGTGACCGCAATGCTCTGCCCCAGCTTGTTGGAAGTGATCTGGCCGTCCTGCACGCGCTTTATGTACACCACCTGGCCGTCGCAGGGGCTGATCAGCAGGTCGGTGCCCTGGGGCGTGACGCGCACCGGGTCGCGGTAGAACCAGATGCGTTGCAGAAAGTACAGCACCGCCGCCCAGACCGACGCTACGACCAGAAACACGCGCAAAAACTTGGGGAGACGCTTCATTGGGCGAGTCTAGCAGGCGGGGGGTGAGGGTTTTGGGCGGATGTCCGGGGGGGTTGGCTTGTGCTGTTGGGCTTGTGCTGCTGGGCTTCGATTGCTGAGTTTGTACTGCTGGGCTTGTGCTGCTGGGCTTCGGTTGCTGAGTTTGTACTGCTGCGCTTTGGCTTTGAGCATTTGCCTTTCCCCCACCCCCAGCCCCTACCCCCACCGGGCGGCTGGCTGGTCGGTCGGGGCGGCCCACCCTCTTACTAGACTGATCAATGCGTCCTTGGTCAGAGCGGTAGGGGGGCCTACAGAACCGTCAAGCGCTGCGCTGCTGGCAAGGCCAGTCGGTGCATTCGGCGGGGTATTGACCCTGGTTTTATTCATCTGGAAGGCGGAAATCCGCTTCTCGATACGGGAAAGTTCGTAGATGTGTCTCAGTCAAAGAATTGCCAGAGCGCGGCTTTG
>JANXWI010000365.1 GCA_025351205.1 Deinococcus sp. | reverse complement strand
TCGTCCACGTTCTGCGCCAGCACCGGCAGCGGCTCGGCGTAGCGCTCGGCCAGCTCCCGCACCCGGCCCGTGAGGGTGCCCGTCACCCGGTTCAGCTCGGCGGTCACGTCGGCCTGCACCGTGGCCAGCCACTTGTCCCGCACCACGATGCTGCGGGCCTCCTCGGCCCTCAGGGAGCCGTAGCGGCTATACACTTTGGCCTCCAGGGCAGCGGCGGCGTCCTTGACCGCCTTGCTCGCTTTGGCCTCCCTGTCGAGCAGCAGCTGGTAGCGGTGCAGCAGGTCCTTCTCCTCGCTCGCCTCCCGGTCAAAGGTGATGGCGGCCAGCCGGTCGCGGATGTACTTCTTGCTGCCTGCCGCCGTGAACTTGCCGCTGTCGGCCTTGGCGTCTTCCAGCAGGCCGCCCTCCGCGCCGTGCTCCTCTTCCAGCTCTTCCAGGTCACGGCCCACGGCGTCGCGGGCAGCTTCAAGCGTGTCTACCTGAGTCTGCTCGGCGGCGAAGAAGCGAGCGGTCAGCAGTGCGGGCGGGATCAGGTCGGCCACGTACTTCTGGCTGCCCACCTTGAAGTGCGCCTCTTCCTTGCTTTTGTTGGCCTTGTCCTCGATCAGCAGGCGCAGGCGGCTCCCCTTCTCCCAGCCGCTGGCCGCCACCAGGTAGGCATCGTCCTGCATGGTGGTGTCCCAGTACGTCATGAAGTGCTGGTACAGGTCGTAGGCGCTCAGCAGCGGCGTGGCGAGGAAGGTGCCCAGCATGTCCTCGGCCAGGGTGTGCATCAGGTCGCGGGGATGGCTGCCCAGGTCGAAGGCTTCCAGCGCGGGGCGGTGCCGGGCCACCCACCCGCTCAGGGTGACCTGCACCCCGTCGGCGTAGGCGCTGAACTCGGGGTGCCCCAGGATGGCGGCCTTCAGCTCCGGCAGGGCCACGTTCAGGGTGCTGTAGCCGGGTCGGTCTGCCGGGGCGAACAGGTGCTCACGCAGGCCAGGCATCACCTCCCAATATGCTTGCAGCCGGTCGATGTCGGCGTCAGGAATACCGCCCCGCAGGTGGGCTTCAATGTCTTGCAAATCTTCCCGGTCGCCGTTTTCGATGTAGCGCGGAATGTTCAGGTTGCCGTCGTTGCGCCCATCTAGAATCTCGGCGATGGGCACCATGCGGCTGTAGTGGGGCACCTCCACCTGCCGGGTGAACACGTCCACGATGCGGTGGGAGTCCTGGTGGCGCAGGCGGTTCTTGTTGCCGTCCTTCACGAAGCCCCGGCTGGCGTCGATCATGAAGATGCCCTGGCGGGTGTCGGCCCCCAGCTTGTCGAGCACGATGATGCAGGCCGGAATGCCGGTGCCGTAGAACAGGTTGGCGGGCAGCCCGATGATGCCCTTGATGTAGCGGCGCTCGATCAGGCCCCGGCGGATCACGGCCTCGGCGTTGCCCCGGAACAGCACCCCGTGCGGCAGGATGACCGCGCCGCTGCCGGTGCTCTTCATCGACGCCAGGATGTGCAGCAGGAAGGCGTAGTCGCCGTTCTTGGCGGGCGGCGTGCCGTGGGCGAAGCGCCCGTACAGGTCGCCGCTCACGTTGACGCCGTTGCTCCAGGATTTGGTCGAGAAGGGCGGGTTGGCCACCACGAAGTCGTGGGTCTTCAGCCGCCCCTGCTCGGCCCACTCCGGCGAGGACAGGGTGTTGCCCTGACGTATCTCGGCGGTGGCGGAGTCGTGCAGGATCATGTTCATCTTGGCGAGCGCGGCGGTGGCGTTGTCCATCTCCTGCCCGTAGATGGTCACGTCGCTGGGAGCCTGTGCCGCCGCCTTGAGGAGCAGCGAGCCGGAGCCGCAGGTCGGGTCGAAGATGGTCTGGTTCGGGCTGCTGGCCCGGTCGATGCCGATCACGCGGGCCATGATCCGGGAGACCTCGGCGGGGGTGTAGAACTGCCCCTTGCTCTTGCCCGACTCGGTGGCGAAGTGCCGCATCAGGTACTCGTAGGCGTCGCCCAGCAGGTCGTCGCCCTCGGCATTGTTCTTGCCGAAGTCCAGGGCCGGGTTGGCGAAGATGCCCACCAAGTTGCTCAGGCGGTCCACCATTTCCTTGTCCTTACCCAGCTTCTCCTCGTCATTAAAATCAGCCAAAGTAATCACACCGTACAAGTCATTTGCAGTGGCTAGAGCTGCAATAATAATGTTGATCCCCTCACCAATGTTCGGTTTATTTTTGAGCGCCACCATGTCCTTGAAGCTGCCGCCCTCCGGCACCACGATCTGGGCGTCCACCTGCCCTGCATACCGGTCGGAAACATACTTCATGAACAGCATCACCAGCACGTAGTCTTTGTACTGGGAGGCGTCCATGCCGCCGCGTAATTCGTCGCAGCTTCGCCACAGCGAGCTGTACAGGTCACTCTTCTTGATTGCCATTCTGTGTTCATGATGCCGCATTTCAGCTCAGGGGCCAGCCATGTCGGAGCTGGCCGAACAGGAGTGTGCATCAATTTTCGTTCAACGCAAAGCGACGGTCGCTCAGATACTCTCTCCATGACCAAGACAGAGAGCGGGCGGCGCGGGAACGGTGAAGGCTCAATCAGTGCGGTGCGGACCCTTTCAAACGGTGACACGGTGTACCGCTTTTCCATCTGGGCCAACAGTTTGACCGAGGGGCGAAAGAGGGTCAAAGGCACACACATCGGCAGGAGCATCCAGGAAGCGAAGAAGGCGATGTGGGAAAAGAAAAACGAGGAAGAGACCAAACATCAGAGTCCGGCGGCCCAGAACTTCACCGTGACCAACCTCTTGACCGAGTGGATGGAGAAGGATCGGAAGAACTCGGGAGCCAGTCCCAGGACCCTCCAGATTCAGAAAGACCTGATCCGCCTGCATGTGCAGCCGAGAATGGGCAGGTGGCTGGTGACGGCCCTGACTGCTGGGCGATTGGATGACTTCCACCGGGAACTGCTGAACGAGACAGAGCTGGGGCGCAGCCGGTTTCAGATTCACGTCGTTCTGAACCAGATGCTGGGATACGCCGTCAAACGAGGCTACCTGAACGTCAATCCGCTCCTCAGCGTCAAGGTGCCGAGGCGGCAGGAGAAGCGGAAGGAAGAGGTGTCCTCGCTCATCAAAGCCTGGACGCCCTCGGAGGCCGGGCAACTGGAACGGGCGGCGCTGGCCGACGGCAACACGCTGAGTCTGTCCATTGCCTTCGGCCTGCGAACCGGGATGCGCCGGGGTGAAATCTTTGGTCTGAAGTGGAGTCAGGTCAACCTGGACGAAGGTTCGCTGCGAATCAAAGAGGTTCTGTCCACGCACGGCAAGCTGAGCCGTTCCATGACGGAGCCGAAGAACGCCCCCTCACGCCGGAAAATCATGCTCGGCCAGTCGGCGCTGAAGATTCTGCGGCTGGTTCAGGAACGACAGCGGCTTGGCCAGAAAGCTGATCAGCCTATACCCGAGTTCGTGTTTACAACGAGGTCAGGCGAGATGCAGCACCCGAATAACGCCTACCGTGCCCTGCACCGCCTGCTGGACGCCGAGCAGCTGCCACGCCTGCCGTTCCACTCACTGCGCCACACCTTCGTGAGCATTGCCGCCCACCAGGGCTGGTCGATCAAGCAGGTCTCGGTCTATATTGGCCACGCCAATACCCTGGTCACGCAGACGACGTATCTTCACCTGTGGCCCGAGGATCAGGAGGCCATCGAGTTTGACCTGGCCGAGCCTGACAATAAGTCACTGGAGGAAGAGGAGTAATCTGGGCCAGAGTTGGAAAGGTCCCCAAATGGTCCACGGGGCACCGGGGGCGGACAATATGCTAAAGTTTCACAGGGCAGAGTCCGCTCCCAGAGGCACAAAAACAACCTCTGCACCCTTAGCTCAGATGGATAGAGCAACCGCCTTCTAAGCGGTCGGTCGCTGGTTCGAATCCAGCAGGGTGCACCA
>JANXWI010000347.1 GCA_025351205.1 Deinococcus sp. | reverse complement strand
TGGGTCTGAATCAGGTCTGTTTTCTGCTGCCGCATCCGGGGCCGGGCGCACCGTTCGGGTCAGTCACGCGGCCCGGTCAACAGGCCAGCGCCCACCCCTCCGCGCCGCCCCGGTCACTGCCACCGGAACGCTTCTGGGCGCTGCTCGGGCCTGAACTCCGGGCAGACGTGGGACTGGTGTACAGCCGTCCGCGTCAGGGGGCGCAGGGGGTGGCGCTCAGCCGGGCCGAGGTGCTGGCGCTGGCTCCGCACACGGTGCCCGGAGAGAGCCGGGGCTTTGCCGAGCTGCTGCTGCCACGCGCGCTCAGCGGCGACGTGGCCGCGCAGCGGCAGCTGATCGCGGCCACCCTCGGCCCACTGCAAGGGGCGCGCGGCGGCGAGAACCTGATCAACACGCTGCGGACCCTGAGCGCCTGCGGCTGGGCACAGGAGCGGGCCGCCGCGCTGCTGGGCGTGCATCCCAACACTCTGCGCTACCGGATGGGCCGGGCCGAGCAGCTCACCTCGCGCCCGCTGGCCGATCCCGAGGTCAGGTCGCTGTGGTGGCTGGTGTTTCAGCTCGAACGGCTCCAGGGGCCGGAGGCCGGGCTGCCCTGAGAGGGTGGATCAGAAGTTCTCGACCTCGCTGGCCACGTCGTCTTGCTCCACGGCCACGTAGCGCCGGGTGGTGTCCACGCTGCTGTGCCCCAGAAACAGTCCCACCCGCGTAAAGTCCTTGGTGGCGGTGTACAGCCGGGTGCCGGAATGCTTGCGGGCCGCGTGAAAGCCCCTCCAGGCGTCAGCGTGACCTGCTGCCCGGAAGGCTTTCTGCATGCGGTAGGTGGCCTGGGTGTAGTTCCACTCGAACAGCTGGCCGTCTGCGCTCAGGGGCGCAATTTCTTGCAGGGCCGTTCGCAGCCGTCTGCCCAGCGGCACGACGCGCCTCTTGCCGCCCTTGCCCAGCACCGTGACCCGGCTGCCTTGAATGTCGTGCGCGCTGAGGTTGAGGGCCTCGCTGATCCGCAGCCCGGCGTGGGCGCACAGCAGCAGCAGGACGCTCAGGCGCGGGTCGCAGTGCAGAAGCGCAGCATCGACCTCGGCCCGGTACGGCGGGTTCTTGACGATGCCCGGCGTGGGGTCGGGCGGAGCGTGGGTTTCCTCGAAAGGCTGGGCCTCGGTGGCCCCCGCCCAGCGCAGCGCCCGGTACAGCGCCCGCACGCCCGCCACGTACTGCGCGACGGTGGACGCCGACAGCGGCCCGGCCTTGCCCTGACCCTGGCTGGGCCGGGTCTGAAGCCGCGCCAGGTAGCGCCCGCCGTCGCGCACGCCGGGGCGCAGCAGGGTCACGCCGTTGTCTCTGGCCCAGGGCACGAAATCCCGCAGGGCCAGGGCGTAGGCGTCCAGCGTCTTGGTGCTGGTGCGCGCCCCCCGGCGGCTGGCGGTGGTCATGTAGGCGTGCAGCACGGTCACCAGCGCGTCCTGGTCGTAGGCGCTGGCGGCCTGCACCGCCCGCACCCGCAGCGCCTGATCGGTGAGGTTGGCCACCGCCAGAGCGTCGGTGACTCGGACGAGGGTCATGGTCCGCCCAGTACGGTGTCCACCGACTTGGCAGGGGTTCTGCTCGCCTTGCCCGTCGTGGAAGAGGTGCCCCGCGTAGCGAGGGGGCGAGGGAGAAGCAGGCCGAGCATCTGAACCGGTCTGCCCCAATCCCTGCCACTGGTCGGTTGAGATTGTCCTGGGTCCATTGACAGGGCACAGTCGTCAGGTGAAAAACCAGAGCGCTTCACCCGGATGGACAGGAAAGGAAGGCGAGTTCTCATCGCCCAGAAGCCTAGCAGAATATTCGCACTAATGGGGCTTAGTGCGAATACTGTGGCTTGCAGTGGGGCCAGAATCCGAAGAAGTTCCTGGTCTTCCTGGCGGACTTGCTCCCAGGTGTTCGGGCCGTCGTGACCTCAGAACGTATTCCACCCCTCCTGTACCCCTCGGCAACGCTCAGAGACCCCTTCCTGGCCTTCCTGTGAGGAAGGGTTCTTAAAGTGCCTCTGGAACGGGTTTTCTGCCATCCGGTCTCCTTCCCGGCAGTGCGGGCTTGAGAAAAACATCATCCTGACCCGGATCCGCGTGCGCTTCCTCTATAATCTGTTGAGACAGGCTCTGGGTGGCCCGGCGTTTTAATTCAAAGGAAGTTGCCGTGCCCAGCACTTCGTAAATGCGCCAGGTTCAGCCCCCGATGTCACGTCCAGCTTCCAGCGTTCATGTCCACGGACCCGCTTCCTGAGACCTCCTATGCCGGACCAAGAATGAGCCATCTTTCCTCTCCCCGGCCTGCTGGCGCGTCCGGTGTTTTCCGCTTCCTGTCCTGGCTGCCCAGCCTGCTGTTCGTAGCGCTGGTGCTGCTGGCCTGCCTCGCCCCGCGTGAACCGGACGTGGTGGTGTACGGCGGCACGCCTCAGGGCGTCACGGCGGCGCTGGCCGCGTCCCGCCAGGGCCTGCGGGTGACGCTGGTGGTGCCGGGGCCGCAGCTGGGCGGGGTGCTGGTGCGCGGCTGGCTCGCCACCCTGGACGACACCGATGATCTTTCTCACCATTCGCTGTACGGTGGCCTGTACGCCCGCTTTTACAGAGGCGTGGGTTC
>JANXWI010000346.1 GCA_025351205.1 Deinococcus sp. | reverse complement strand
CCTGTACGCGCAGGGCTGGAGCGCGGGCCTGGGCCGGGGCGACTTCACGCATCCGCAAGGTGGGCACTTCAAGCCCCAGGCCGAGCAGGTCCGGGCCGCCCAGGACCACACCTTCGCGCCCGACGTGGCCGCCGAGCTGGAAAAGCTGCTGGCCGCCGACCTGCTCGTGTTTTCGTTTCCGCTGTGGTGGTTCAGCCTGCCCGCTCTGCTCAAGGGCTGGGTAGACCGGGTGTTCGCGATGGGCGCGGTGTACGGCGCGGGCGTGGGCACCTACGACAAGGGGCGGTTTGTAGGGCGGCGGGCGCTGCTGCTGTTCACCACCGGCGGCCCCGAAAGCGCCTACGGCCCGCAGGCCGACAACGGCGAACTGGAAACGGTGCTGTTTCACGTCCACAACGGCATGCTGAGATTCGCGGGGTACACCGTGCTGGCCCCGGTGGTGGGCTACAGCCCGGTGCGCGTGAGCGACGACGAGCGCGCGGCTCAGCTCGGGCGGGTGCGGGCGGCGTTCGACAACCTGGATGACCGGGCAAAGGTCTTCGGCTGAGCGTGCCAGACCCCCACCGCCAGCGCGAGAAACCCTGCGCCCGCTGCGGCCAGCCGAACCCGGTCATGTACCGCGTCATCCGTAAGACTTCGGAAGGCTGGGTGTTTCTGTGCCCGTCCTGCCGCCGTGAGGTCGAAAACGAGCCGGACTACCGCTACGGCGGCACCTGGAAGGCCGACAAGGGGCGGGGCGGCTCAGGGTGAACATGCGCTGACGTCGGCCAGCAGTTCCGGCAACAGGTTCTCCTGATGTGCCCCCTGCCCACTTTCTTGCAGGGCCGCCACCAGACCGGGAAACTGCGCCGCGTATCCTGCCAGTCCCGCCGCGCCCTTCAGAGGCGCGGGACCCCGCCCGCTGGCGAGGGCGTGAGCGGCGGCGTCCATGCGCCAGGGCCGCCAGTCGAGCGCTACGCTCCTCATCAGGTGAGCGGCGATTCGCAGCCCACCCAGGTCGAGGTCGCAGTTCAGATACACGGTGGTAGACGCAGGCAGACGCGCCAGTAGGGCCGCCGCAGCGGTTTTCGGCTGTCCGCTGGTGCAGAGCAGTGGCGCGAATGGACGCGCCGCGTGCAGGGCCTCGAAGACGCTGGGATTTTCCACGACCCAGAGCCTATTGCCTGCGACGTATACCTCGTCCAGCGTCTGCACCTCGCGCCAGGGCAGGGCCAGGCAGTGCCCGGCCAGAGCGTCGAGCCAGTCCGGGCCGCGTATGTTGGCGATCAGCACCGTGCTGCTCACCCCGTCGCGCAGCGGCACAGGCACGTGTAAGCCTTGTAGCGCGGCCCGGAAAACCTTTCCAGCAGTGGTGTCCAGGTCGAGCGCGTGCGCGTTGCCGCTCAGGCGGGCGGCCAGCACCGGAAAGCTGAGCGTCTCGCTGCGGGCCGCGCCGAGCGCCTGCGTGACGAGCTGGACCAGCTGGTCTGCCTCGCTGCCCGCCTTCAATTCGGCCCGCAGCAGCGTGGCCCCGGCCTCGTCACGGCTGAGAGCTTTCTGCCAGTCGGCGTCGGGAACGTCCGCCAGCAGCGCGGCCCATCGCCCCTCCAGCGTCTCTCGGGTCTGTCGCCTGATGACCATCGGCGTGCCCAGGGCCTCCAGCACTGCAAGCAGGCCCACGGCGTAGCGGCTGCGTCTCAATGCGGCGTCCAGTACGGCCAGGTCGAGCGTCTGCCCAGAGTTCTGCCCGGTCAGGCGCGACAGGGCCAGCCAGGTCTCTGCGGACAGGTCTGGACGTGAGCGGCCCAGGTGGCCTGTCCGCAGATAGCGCTTCAGGGCCGCCTGCAACACCGGCAGCAGGCCCTGGCGACTCAGCTCGGTGAGCACCTCGGCGGGATCCATCCCACCAACGTTCATTCTGTCAGGCCGTACCTGCTGCCCTCCTGGGCGGTTTTGCCGTCCCAGACAAAGCACAGGCTGCCCACGCTGCTGCCCCTGCTGGTCGCCACCCGGATCAGCTGGTAGGTGGCGGCCCCGTTCAGCGCCGGGCTGAGGTCGATGCGACGCTCGCTGGTGGCGATCCAGGACAGCTCCAGGTCGCTCATGACGCTGTAGAGCGCCCCGATGTTGGAGGCGTCCATGCCTGCGAACGCCTCGTCGAGTCCGATCAGCCTGGGCGCGCGTGGCCCCAGCAGATCGAAACGTGCGCCCAGCGCGGCGAACAGGAAGGTGTACAGCACCGCGCTGCGCTCACCGCCGCTGCGCTGGGCGAAGGTGCGGTCGGTAATTTCGCGCCTGCCGGTAGGCGTGAGTGAGATGAAGGCGAAACTCAGCCATTCGCGGTAGTCGAGGCTGCGTTCCAGCGCCTGTGCAAACGACAGTTCGGCGTTCGTGCCCACACTCTGGCTGCCCATACCCTGGCCGCTGCTCCGGGCCTGCAACTGCCTGACCACCCCGCGCACCTCCTCACGCACGCCTTCCCACCAGGATTCCGGCTGATGGTTCGGGTCCACACGTCCGTCGATCAGCCGCGCCAGCGCCTCGGCAGGCTGTCCGGCGGGCGGCAGCAGGCGGCTTTCCAGGTCCAGGCGTTCGTCGTGGAAGTGCAGGTTGGCGAGCGTGCGGCGGATACTGCCCACC
>JANXWI010000345.1 GCA_025351205.1 Deinococcus sp. | reverse complement strand
TGCCCAGGTGCTAGACTGCGCTCCGCATTGCTGGCGTAACGCAGCGGCGACGCTCGAACCTGGTCAGGGCCGGAAGGCAGCAGCCATAAGAGATGATCGCTGGGTGCCGTTGCTCACCGGCAGTGCTTTTTCTATGGGCAGTGCTTTTTTATTGCCGCACGGTTTGCCGCCTGCCGTGCCGCTATCATCCAGCTGTGGCAAGACGCTCCTCCCGCTCCGGCAAACGCGAAGGCCCCGAACCGATCCGGGCCACCAGCATGTGGCGCGTCGATCAGGTGTTTCTGGCCCGCAGCGGCATGCGTACAGAGGTGATCGCCAGCATGGTCAACGACCACGGCGGGCTGCGAAACCTGTCGGTGGTGGCCCCCACCGAGGACCCGGCAGAGGCCGTGCGCCACGCCGCGCGTTTCGTGGCGGGCAAGGGCAACGTGTCGAGCGCCCGCAACGCCCGTGTGCGCTGGGCCAGAGAGCAGGCTGCGACGGCGCAGGACAACCTGGTGCGCGACCTGGCGCTGGAAGACGAGTTTCAGGACGCCTTCGAGGAAACCTTGCAGGAAATACGGGACCGGATGCGGTAGGGCTGGCCAGGGAACGTGGAAGAGGCCGGGAGGCTGGCGTCCTGAACACAAGGTCAACCGATCAAAACGAGGACAGATTTAGGTCCCTATGCTCCCTCACCCTTGAGGGGGGAGAGGGCTGGGGAGGGGGTGAACAGGCCGAGCGTCCCAGGCAGCGTTTTTTCAACTTGCCCGAACTCATGCCGGAAAACTATCTCGATCCTCGTCAATCGGCAGCCGTCGCCACTTCCAACCGCTTCCCGCCCGTCTTGAGGGCGCTCAGCAGCGGCAGCAGGGCCAACACGGCGCAGGTGAGCGACAGCGGCGCGAAGCCCCAGCGGGCGATGACCGCCCCGCCCACAAGCGTGCCCACGCCCGCCGCAAGGTACCCCAGCGCGTCCACCTTGCCCTGCACGCCCGCAAATCCGGTCAGGGCTTTGCTGCCCGCCACGTAGCACAGGTTCCAGCCCAGGCCCAGCAGGAACATGCTGCCCGGCAGCCACGCGCCGCTGAGCAGCGCAGTCAGGGCGGCGGCCAGCAGCAGCGCGGCCCCCGACACGTACCCAAAACGGCTGCCCAGCCTATCGAGCAGCGGCCCGGTCAGCCAGCCGAAGCCGAACATCCCCGCGATGTGTACCGTCACCAGCCCCGCCACCTGCGCGTGGCCCATGCCCATGTGGTGTGCCCGCAGCGGCGTGAGGCTCATCAGGGTCACCATCAGGCCCTGCGAGGTCGCCACGGCCAGCGCGGGCCAGCGCACGGTGGGGTCGCTGAGCGTTGCCGCCCTGAGCTGGATTGAACTGGGCTGGATAACCGGGCCGGATTCAGGCTGGGCTGTCGGCTTCCACAGCAGCGTCAGCCCCGCGCCCAGCAGCAGAAAGCCCGCCGCCAGCAGCCAGCCGGTGACCTCGCTGGAGGTGTCCAGGCGCGCAGCGAACGCCATCAGCGGCCCTGACAGCGCCCCGGTGCCCGCCGAGCCGACGACGGAGGCCAGCATCATCACGCCCAGCACTGCGCCGCGCACGCCCTCGGGCACGCTCTCGGCCACCGCGTATCTGGCCTGCTGGTAGCCGCCCTGCGCCGCGCCGACCAGGGCCGCGCCCAGCAGGAACACCGGAATGCTGCGCTGCCACGCCCCTACGAAGCCCAGCACCGCCCCCGCCGCGCCCAGCAGGTAGGCGCTGACCAGTCCTGGCCGCCGCCCCAGCCGCAGCATGAACGCCCCGAACAGCCCGGCAGACAGGGCCGCTGCCAGCGTCACCACGGTACTCGGCAGCCCGGCCAGCCCTTCCTGGCCCAGCCCCGACATCACCAGACTGGCCAGCACGGTGCTGGCGGTGGTGGCCCCGGTGGCGAGTGCCTGGGCCAGAAATAAGAGAACGAGGCCCGCAGAGGGGCGGAAGCCTACAACTGGCGCGTCTGCGGGTCGGAGGGTGATCATGAGCAGAGTGTAGCCGAGGTTCCGGGTTCAGTTTTCTGGTTCAGATCGGATTGAAGCCGTTGACGCTCGCGGTCAGGATGTAGTCGCCCTCGGCCTGGGTGCGGATGCCCAGCACGCCCACCGCCTGCCGCCCGCCCAGGTCAGTGAGCAGGTAGGTGACCACCCGCAGCTCTCCGCTCCGGGTGTCGGTCACGGCCTGCCAGCCCGCCTTTTTGAGCTGCTGCGAGTAGAAAGACAGCACCTCGCCCGCGCTGAGCTTGCTGAGTACGCGGGCCGAGTTGATGACGCCCTGCCGCGAACCGCCCACGTCGGGGGCCACGTCCACACTGGCACCGGGGGGCGGGAACAAGGCAGGCATGCTGGATTTCGGAGCGTATCTGGTGCTGTTTTTCAGGCTGCTGATGACCAGATCGTTCACGGCACTCACAGCAATGTCCACTTCGACTTTTTGCTGTACGGTCTGAATATTGATACTCAGGGTCAGGGGGAACTTGCCTGCACGAAAAAACGTGTTGTTCAGAGAGCCTCCTGTGGTCTGAAAGCCGCGTACGGGAATGATGGGAATAGTCTGCCAGCCCGACGCCTGGAGGTCGCCTAAAAGCGCCTGCCGCGCCGCGTCCAGGGTGCCGTTGCTGACGGCGAAGATGCGGTAACTGGGAACACCTCCTATCCCCACCGAGCGCACGGTGGCCTGCACCTGCACGTCAGGGCTGAAGGTGAGGGGCAGGGTGCTGGGCAGGCCGCCGAACGTGACGGTGTTGCTGCCACTCGGATTGTTTACCCGCAGCAGCCGTTCGATCAGCGCCTGCTGGTCAGGTGGCGTAGGCGAACTTGTGTCACTGTTCTGGGCCAGCACAGGCAGGCTGAGTGCCGAAGCGAGAATCAGCGGAAGCAGCCGCAGGGCACGGGTCATGCGTTTAGGGTAGGGCGGCCAAATGATCCGGGCGTGATTGCCGGGCGTGATTGAACGTGCCTGCCGGAAGGAACAGATGCTTTAGCCTGCATGACATGTTCTACGATCAGAGCGCCTACCCGCTGCGCTTCGAGTGGGGCGAGGCGGGCGTCCGGCACCTCGCGCCGCAGTGTCAGGCCGTGGTGATCGTGGACGTTTTGTCGTTCAGTACGGCGGTAGACGTGGCCCTGGGGCGCGGGGCCAGCGTGTTGCCCTACCGCTGGAAAGACGACTCGGCCATTCGGTTTGCCGAGCAGCACGGGGCGTTGCTGGCAAGTCATGAGCGGCGATTCACGGGCGGGTATTCGCTGTCACAGCAGTCGCTTTCGACCCTGCCGACGGGAGCGCGGCTGGTGCTGCCCTCTCCTAATGGGGCCACCCTGTCCATGCTGGCTCAGCAGACGGGTGCAGCCGTGTTCACCGCCTGCCTGCGAAACGCGCCTGCCGTGGCCCAGTACATCCGGGGGCGCTTTGAACGTGTGCTGGTGGTGGCGGCTGGCGAACGCTGGTCGGATGGGACGCTCAGAGCGGCCCGTGAAGACGAATGGGGGGCCGGGGCCGTGATTGCCGCGCTGAATATGCCCGCCTCGCCCGAAGCCCAGGCGGCAGCCGACGCGTACAGGGCGGTGCAGGCCAACCTGCTGGCGTCTGTGACGGCGTGCGCTTCGGGCCGGGAACTGGTCGAGCGCGGTTTCGAGGCAGACCTGGACTGGGCCTGCGACCTGAACATCAGCCGCGTCGTGCCGCTGCTTAGCCGTATGGCCTATCTGGACGCCGACAGCCACGGGCCGTCTATACTGCCGCTATGAAGTCTGCCCCGCTGTGTCGTCGGTGGTGGCCCGGGTCAACTGGGTAACCACGGCGGCCTCATGTCTGCCGTCTGCGCCCAGGTGAAACTCGCCGGGCGCTTTTTTATGCCTTCTCTCGTCATTACAGGAGCCGATATGCCGCTGCACCGTTCTCAGGCCCATACCCTGGCCCACCGCGCCCACACGCTACACTTTCCGGCATGACCCGCGTTTT
>JANXWI010000554.1 GCA_025351205.1 Deinococcus sp. | reverse complement strand
GCCACAGCACCCGGCCCCGGCCAGTTGTGGTCGGTCCAGTAGCTGTCAACTCAGCGGCCAGGGCCTGCGCCAGCCGCGTCTTGCCGATGCCCGCCAGCCCGTGCAGCAGCACCCGCCCGCTGGCGTGCAGGTGCCGCCGGGCCGCCGCCAGCTCCTGTTCACGGCCCAGCAGCGGTTCGGTCATTTCGTCTGTCGCCCCGTCTTCTGGCTGCCCGGATTCTGGCTGCCCGGACAGCCACCAGCCCGGCTGATCGTGGGCGGCGCTGTGGCCCTCCAGTTCACGCAGCAGGGCCAGGGTCTCCCCGCTCGGCTCGCTGCCCAGTTCCGAGGCCAGGGCGGCGCGGCACTGCCCGAAAATCTCAGCGCAGCGCTCCAGGTCGCCCGCCGCCGCCTCCAGCCGCATCCAGTGGCGGACGGTGGCCTCGTCGGCAGGGTCGAGGCTCAGCAGGTGCCGCGCCGCCCGGCGGGGCCGTTCCAGGTCGGTCACGCCCGCCCGCCGCAGCTCGGCTTGCAGCGCCCCGCGCCACAGCTCGGTCAGGTGCCGCCGCTGTCCCTCCAGCCAGTCCTGAAACGGCGGCACGCTCTCCAGATCGAGGTCGGGCAGCAGCCGTGCAGGCGCGTCCAGCAATGCTGCTTCCTCGCCCTGAAAGAGCTGTTGCCGCAGGGGATGAACATCGGTCTGCACCCGCAGCCGCACGCTGGTATCGGTCTGGAGCCAGTGTTCGGCCCCCGGCAGCCGGCGCAGGGCGTGTAGCGCCTGCCGCAGCGGCTGGCTGCCCAGCCCCGGCCACAGCAGACCTCGCAGCGTTTCGCGGCTGGACGTGCCCTCCAGCGCGAGGTAGGCCAGCAGCGCCCGGATGCGGGGGGCCGAAACCCCCAGCGTCTGTCCCTGCCAGGTCAACTCCAGCCCGTCGAGCAGCCGCACATGCAGGCTGGGCGGCGCAGCCGGGAGCGTGGCCGCCCGCCGCCGGTCTACGCCTCCCGGCCCAGTGTGAACTGCTTGTGGCGTGGCCCTGTTGATCGCTGTACTGTTAACAGCTGTACTGCTGGTGTCCGGATTGCTCGCCGCTCCGATGTTCGCCGCCATAGCCTCCTCCCGGTCAGCGCTGCGGCCCGGGGGCAGATCGGAGAACAGGACGGAAGACGGCGGATGAACCAAGAGGCCGGGCTGTGGCCTCAGTATACGGGGCGCCCCCGTCGCCGGGTGGCGCACAGCAAAAGACCAAGGCACGCCGTTCATCAGGAGAGCGGCAGGAAGTCCTGACGGTTCAGCTTCCCGCTTATGACCCAGACCTGCTGCGCCTCTCCTCCCGCCGTGGCCCAGCTCAGGCACACCACCGTGCGGTCTGCCTGGGCGTCGTACCACGCCTCGGCCTGCTGCATGCCGTCTATCGACACAGGCAGATTCCAAAGCCGGTAGAAACCGCGCCGTGACAGCTGCGCCTCCAGTTGCCCGTGCATCTGCTGGCGTTGCTGCGCACTGCCGTCGAAGCTGTAGACGTCCATCTCGGTCTGGAGCGCCTGCACGGTGCTGCTTGCGCTGCTCGCCGTGGTGTCCGCCGCCACGTCGTACAGCGGCACCGTGTATAGCGGCACCGTGTACAGCAGCACCATGCAGCCCGGATCGTACCTGACCCGGCTGGCCTTGACAGCGTAGACCGGAACGCTGCATCCGGTGTCATCAACGCTTTGATCATAGTTATACAAGAAACTCTGGCTCCCCGCTCCCGCCTGATTGCAGTACAGCAGGCCGCACAGCACCGCCGCCAGCAGTCTCCGCCCCGCCGCCTGCCCCCCCCGCTTTGTTGCCTCGTGCATGTCCTTCCCCTTGCGGCAGGTTGTGGCAGAGATTACCCCGCCCGCGCCCCCGACCTGCCCGGCGCTCGTCCTTGCCCTCGTGCCCGGCCCCCGCACTGCGGCCCACCATCCCCCCGGTTTCGGTAGGCCGCTGGGGCGATGGTACGTGAGGGGGTGTTAGGCGGGCGTTGTTTTCCAGACGGGTCTGGAGGCAGAAACCGGGAAGAAAATTATACTCGGTTCAATAAATTAGGTTAGAATACGGTAACTGCTCAGCAGCGAGCCTCAACGCGGCGAATTGGGTAGAGTAGAGCATCAGCAAGGATGCCTGCCCCAACTGCACACGCCTGGAAGCCCAGTTGGCTGAGGTACTGGCCGAAC
>JANXWI010000321.1 GCA_025351205.1 Deinococcus sp. | reverse complement strand
TTGCGGGAGAGGGCTGGGGAGAGGGGTGACGAAGCACCGTCCAGAGGCCGCTGGACGAACCGCACCTCGTCAACTGCATGTTCAACTCCCTCAATACGTCATTCACGCGCTCCTCTCGGTCAGAACAGACGGATACACTTTCTGACCCGTGTTCTGCTCCAAACTCAGCCCACGTCCAGTACCAGCGGTGAGCGGAAGCGTTCGTCCGGGGTGTATTGCCAGCGCCGGGTGCTGAGCAGCGCCACCAGCAGGCTGAGCAGCGCCACCAGGCCCATTCGCAGCATGAACGCGCCGTACTGTCCCTCGTAGGAACCGAACATGGCCGAGCGCATGGCGTTCACGGCGTCGGTCACCGGAATGTAGGCGTGCAGCCACCGGAAGAACGGGCTGGACAGTTCCACCGGGTAGCTGCCGCCGCTGGCCGCGAGCTGGATCACCAGCAGCACCAGCGCCAGCAGGCGGCCCGCCGCGCCCAGCAACAGGTTGAGCGCCAGCACCAGCAGCATGAAGGTCAGGCTGGCGGCCACCGCCGTGAACAACACCAGCCCCGGGTGCAGAAACTCCACGCCCAGCAGGTGAACGCCCAGCACCACGATCAGCGCCTGGGCCACCACGTACACGGAAGGCACGGCGAACTTGCGGAGCACGCGGGCCAGCTGCCCGGTTGCGCGGGCACTCTCGGCGATCAGCAGGTACGGGAAGATGAAGGTGGTCAGGGTGCAGCCCACCCACAGGCTCAGTGCGATGAAATAGGGCGCGAAGGCCGCGCCGTTGTTCTGCACCCTCGCGGTGCTCTGGGCATACACCTGGACGCTGGCCGAGAGGCCGTCCGGGTCACCGCCGAGCTGCTCCACACTGGCCGGAATCCGGCTGTACAGGGTGTTCAACCCAGTTTGCAGCTGGATGGCCCCGGTGTCGGCGTCGGCTGAGCCAGCAGCGAGCTGGGCGGCCCCGGTCTGCAAGCGCTTCACGCCTGCTGCCAGGTCGGCGCTCCTGCGGGCCAGGGTGTCTGCGCCGCTGTTCAGGGTGTTCAGGTCGGCCTGGGCGGGCAGCCTGGCCGTAACGGTGCCCAGCGCCGCCTTGACCTTCAGGGTTCCGTCCACCAGCGTGTTCAGGCCGCCGTTCAGGTCGCTGGCCCCCCGGCTCAGCCTGCCTGCCGCCGCACTGGCTTTTGCCGTGTTCACGGCCAGGGCCTCGGCCCCGTTCTGAAGGTTGGCGCTGCCTGCCTGAAGCTGATCCGCAGCACTGGCAAGCTGCGCCGCCCCGCTGGCCGCCCGCTGCGCGCCAGCCTGGGCCGCCCCGAGGCTCCGGGCCAGCGCCTGTGCGCCACTCTGTAGCCGTGCCGCGCCGCTGACCAGCCCCTCGGCCCCCGACCTGAGCGGCCCGGTCCGCCCCTGGAGCGCCGAGACCTGCGCGGCAGACAGGCCCGGAGCAGCGGCGCTGTCGCCAGATGGGCTATTGGCTGCGTCGATTCCCGGCAGACCGGCTCCACCGCTCAGCTGCCCAAGCCCGGCACTCAGCTGCTCCGCGCTCAGGTTCAGAGTGTTCGCCCCCGTCGCCAGGGTCTGCGCTGCGGACTGCGCCTGGACCAGACCGGAGGCCAGGGCCGGGAGCTGTTCGGAGAGCTGCGCGGCCCCCTGCCGTGCCCGCACGGTTCCGGCACTCAGGGTCTGGGTTCCGGCAGACAGGTCGCTGGTTCCCGCCGCGAGCTGACCGAGGCCGGAGGCCAGCCCGGCGCTGCCTTTTGCCAGCGCTGCCGCGCCGCTCAGCAGCGGTTGAAGCTGTGCCCGATCCGGGGCCTGGGCGCTCAGCTGACGAACGCCGCCCGACAGCCGGGTTACGCCGCCGGTCAGGCGCATCACCCCACCCGACAGGTCCTGCGCGCCCTGCTGGAGCTGCCCGCTGCCGGTGGCCGCCGTCTGCGCCCCGCTCGCCAGGGTGGCCGCTCCGGTGTTCAGCCTGCCCGTGCCCGCAGCGAGCGCGGTGGCCCCGTCTCTGAGCTTCGCGGTTCCGGTACGCAGGTCTGCAAAGCCCTGCTGAACCCGTGTCAGAGACGCCTGGACCGTGTCCCATCGGGTGCTGCCGAGCCGGGCATTGAGGCTGCTGGCCAGCGACCCGGCCACGCTCACGCCCACCCGGCTGGCAAAATAACTGGTGCCCTCGGCGCTGTACAGCCGGATCAGTCCGTGTTCTGCACTGCTTCCGGCCACCGCGCGGCGGCTGAAATCGGCGGGCAGGGTCAGGGAAAAATACACCTCGCCCCGGCGCACCGCCCGCTGGGCCTGCGCCTCGCTGCCGTAGCGCACAAAGCGCACGGGCGGATTTTCGTGAAACTTCCGGACCAGATCATTTCCCAGGTTGTAGCTTTTGCCCCGGTAGACCGTGCCCGTGTCCAGCACCACCAGCGCCACGGGCAACCTGTTCAGCTGGCCGTAGGGGTTCCAGACGCTGCCCAGGTACACCGCCACATAGATCACCGGAATGAACAGAATGGCCAGCGCGGCGGCCCACATCAGCGGCAGACGCCACAGGCCGCGCTCACCGGGGGTCAGCCGCCGCAGATCGTGCAGCAGCCCTGAGCGTGCGGGCCGTTCGGGCGGGGCGGTGAGTGCGGTGTCGAACGCTGGTGGTTCTGAATCTGGCTGGGTCATGAAGGCCTCGTGGCGGTCTGAAGAGAAACTGACCTGAGTTCCAGTGTGGTCCTGTTGATGACAGTCTGTCAAGTGTCAGACTGTCAGGTGACACCCTGTCGCCAAGATGCTAGGCTGGGCGCATGGTCGCTCCCCAGCACAGCAAACGTCTCGCAGCGGCGGCCCGCAGACGGCAGATTCTCGGCGTCGCCGCCGACCTGTTTACCGCGCAGGGCTTCGAGGCGGTCAGCATGGCCGACATCGCGCGGGTGCTGGGCATCTCGCGCCCCGCCGTGTACAGCTATTTCGCCTGCACCGAAGCCGTGCTGGGGGCGCTGCTGGAGGAGCATCTGGGGCTGCTGTGGCAGCATCTGGAAGCGGTGATTCCGGCCCGCTCCAGCGCCGATACCCGGCCCGCGCCCGGTTTCTACGCCCGGCTGTTCACGGTGCTGCTGGGCCAGCCTGGCACGCTGCTGCTGCTCTACAGCGGCGGTGGCCCCGTCTTTCAGGCGCGCCGCAACGCCTTCCTGACCGAACTGGAGCGGCGGCTGGACCTCCAGTTTCCGGGCGCCGGGCGGCGTCCCTACCAGATGAGCGTGGTCACGCAGCTGCTCGGCAGCCTGGCCTTCTTCGCGGTGCAGCAGCGTCTGCCGGACGCGCACCTGCTGGCCGAGACGCTCGACCTCTTCACGCGCGGCGGCATGGCCGAACTGGCAAGGGCCGAACCCGTCCTGAAGGTCTCCGTGACCTGAGCGGAGCCTGGCCGTCCATACCAGCAATCAGTCCGCCAGCGCCACGCCCAGGGTGGTGCCCTCCGCCGAGACGATCACCATAGGCGTTCCTGCCGGAACGTCGGGGCCACGTACGGCCCAGGTGCCGTCTCCGACTCTTGCCCGGCCATGCCCGTTGACTATCGCCTCGGTCAGCACCACGCTGCGCCCGATCAGCCGCTGCCCGCCCTGGTTGAGCGTGTCGGCCTCGGGGCTGTGTGGCAGACGCGCCAGCAGGCGGCGGCCCAGAAAGATGCTGGCGACGCACAGGGCGGCGTACAGCACCAGCTGCACCCCCACCCCCAGCGGCAGCAGCAGGGTCAGCAGGCCCAGCACCAGTGCGGCCAGCGCCAGCCAGACGAAGAAGATGCCGGGGGCCACCACCTCCAGAATCAGCAGCAGCGCCCCCAGCACCCACCAGTGCCAGGGGGCGATACGGCTCAGGCTGGGCCAGTCGATTTGTCCGGCCAACATCAGCACCGTCATCAGGTTTTCTTGCCGAACGCGGCCCCGGCGATCTCGGCGATGCCCTGGATGCTGCCCAGCACGCCCACCGATTCCAGCGGCAGGATCAGGGTCTTCTGGTTCGGGCTGGCTGCCAGCAGGCCCAGCGCCTCGATGTACTTCTGCGCCACGAAGTAGTTGATGGCCTGTACGCTGCCCTCACCGATGGCCACGCTGACCATCCGGGTGGCCTCGGCCTCGGCCTGCGCCTGCCGCTCACGCGCCTCGGATGACAGGAACGCCGCCTGCCGCGAGCCTTCGGCGCTCAGAATCTCGGCCTGTTTCTGGCCCTCGGCCCGCAGGATGGCGGCCTGCCGCAGCCCCTCGGCCTCCAGAATCACGGCTCGCTTGTCGCGCTCGGCCTTCATCTGCCGTCCCATGCTGGCCACGAGGTCGGCGGGTGGTTTTATATCCTTAATCTCGATACGCGTAATTTTGACTCCCCACGGCTCGGTGGCCTCGTCCACCACGCGCAGCAGCCGGGTGTTGATCGAGTCGCGCTGGGACAGCAGTTCGTCGAGGTCCATGCTGCCCATCACGGTGCGAATGTTGGTCATGGTCAGGTTGAGCATCGCCTGGTTCAGGTTGCCGACCTCGTAGCTGGCCTTGGCGGCGTCGAGAATCTGGTAGAACATCACGCCGTCCACCGTCACCTGGGCGTTATCCTTGGTGATGATCTCCTGCGACTGGACGTCGAGCACCTGCTCCATGATGTTCACGCGCCGCCCGATGCGGTCGATGTACGGCAGGATCAGGTTCAGGCCCGGCTTGAGCGTGCGCTGATACTTGCCGAAGCGCTCCTGGGTCCACTCGAAGCCCTGCGGCACACTCTTGATCCCGGCGGCTAGCGTGACGATCACCAGCAGCAGCAGCACCCCGCCTGAAATTGCAAACCCCATGTTGACCTCTGGTGTCCTGAACGTGGTGAAGCGGTCCCTGCAAGCGCTGGGAGATGGTCCGCGTTCAGGTTGAATGGAACTGTATACAGTATGCGCCTATTTCTGAAGGTGGACCGGTTCATATGGCCGGGCTGAGCGCAGGGCTGTCCGTCTGAATGACAGCCCTGCGCTTTTGCCTGACTCTACGTCCACCGATCTGACAGGAAAACTTTCCCCTCTACCTCTGGGTGAGGGGCGACTTGGCCCACACTGCCGACAATTGGCTCACCAGGAGGTCAAATACCCGTCAGAAAACAGGCGGCGGCCCCTCACCTGGAAGGGCCGCCGCCTGCGTTCAAACTGTCGGGTTTACTTGGGCCGCACCAGGGTCAGCT
>JANXWI010000316.1 GCA_025351205.1 Deinococcus sp. | reverse complement strand
GGCCTTGGTAAAGTGCTGAATCTCGTCTATGAAGTTGATCGAGGCGATGGGCAGGCCCAGAATATCGGTGGCCAGATGCAGAATGCGCCCGAACGCCTCCTGCGGAATACCGCCGGGCACGTCGTAGCGCCGCAGCGCCAGCAGCCGCTCGAATTCGTCTGATGGAATGGGGACAGCCGTCATGCTGAAATCAGCTCCAGGGGGTCGGTCAGCTCTGAGGAACGCGCTTGTGCTTCACGCGAAAAACGCCGGATTTACACTGGTCGCAACCACTATACCCACATCAGAGTGAGGCCAGAGGTATCACGCAGGTCTGACGTGGATGAACGGGCCGGGTTTATTAAGACTTCTTCATACGCCGGGTCAAAATCCTGGTTTCTGACACAGGCAGCCGTCATGGCCACATGAAGACGCTGTGGAATTCGGTTGCGTCCCCAGATGTTTCGGGGACGGATGCAGACGGGTGGGCACAGACGGGCGAGTCCAGATAGGCAGCTACAATGGGCGCGTGTTTACTGGCATCGCCATCCTTGCTGTCCTGCTCGCCTATCTGCTGGGGGCCGTTCCAGCCGGGTCATGGGTGGCCCGCCGCCGGGGCGTCGATATTCGCAGCGTGGGGTCGGGCAACAGCGGGGCCACCAACGTGCAGCGCACGCTGGGCTGGGGTCCGGGGCTGATCGTCGGGGGCTTTGACATCCTCAAGGGCGCGCTGGCGGTCTGGCTGGCCCGCCGCCTGGGCCTGGGCGACGCCGTGGCCGCGCTGTGCGGGCTGGCCGCCGTGATGGGTCACAATTTCAATGCCTTTCACGGCTTCAGGGGCGGCAAAGGCGTGGCGACCAGCTTCGGGGTGATGCTGATCGTCGATCCGCAGATCAGCCTGATCACCTTCGTGGTGGCGTTCACGGTCATGTACCTGACCCGCTACGTCTCGGCGGGTAGTCTGGTGGGGGCGGTGTGCGCCTGCGTGCTGGCGCTGGCGCTCGGGCGGCCCTGGTGGGAACTGCTGGTGCTGGGCGTCATCTCGGCGCTGATGTTCTACCAGCACCGCGAGAACATCGTGCGGCTGCGCTCGGGCACCGAGAGCCGCTTCGGTCAGAAGGCGGAAACGCCGCCCGCCCCGGCAGCCAGAAAAGTGGTGAACTGAAGCCTGATCCGGTCCAGAACTGCACAGGGTCTCCTCCAGAACTGCACAGGGTTTTTTCTGAGACTGTACAGCCGCCCCGCAGCACGTCTATCCTGAACCACATCTGTCCTGAAACGCGGCTGATTCGGATACCATCGGCATATCGGCAGCTGTTGACCCGTCCTCTTTCATTTCACCTGCTTCCGGTTTAGCAATTTCGGTTGACCAAGGAGTCTTCCCATGTCCATCAAAGAACTGTTCGATCTGTCCGGCAAAGTCGCCCTCATCACGGGCGGGTCGCGTGGGCTGGGCCTGCAAATCGCCGAGGGGCTGGGCGAGTACGGCGCGAAGGTGGTGCTGACCGCCCGCAAGCAGAACGAGCTGGACGAGGCAAAAGCGCACCTGGAGGGGCTGGGCATCCAGGTCATGACCATCCGGAACGACCTGAGCGCCTTCGACACGGTGGAGCCGATGGTGCAGTCCATTCTGGACGCCTGGGGTCAGATCGACATTCTGGTCAACAACGCCGGAACCACCTGGGGTGCGCCCAGCGCCGAACACCCCCTGGACGCCTGGCACAAGGTGATCAACCTCAACCTGACCGGGCTGTTTCTGGTGACGCAGGCGGTGGGCAAACTGTCCATGATTCCGCGCCACTCGGGGCGCATCGTGAACATCGCTTCTGTGGCCGGGTTGCAGGGCAACGACCCCCAGATGGCCGCCACGCTGGCCTACAACACCTCCAAGGGCGGCGTGGTCAACCTGACCCGCGCCCTGGCCGGAGAGTGGGCGCAGCACGGCATCACCGTCAACTCGATCTGCCCCGGCTACTTCCCGACCAAGATGACGAAGGGCACGCTGGCGTACGGCGAGGCGCGCATTCTGGAAAGTACGCCGCTGGGCCGATTGGGCAACGACGAAGACCTCAAGGGGCTGGCGCTGCTGCTGTCGTCAGGCGCCTCGGCCTTCATGACCGGGCAGAACATCGCGGTAGACGGCGGGGCCATGATCGTATGAGCGGCGTTTCAGCCGAAGTGATTTCAGACAACGGCCTGGATTCTCCCGGCGCGAAGCTGCTTCAGGAACGCGGCCTGGAGGCGAGTGCGTTTACCCGCAGCATGGGCACGCGCCTGCGTTTCTTTGCGCCGGGCAGGGTCGAGATCGAGCTGGACCTGCGACCTGACCTGACGCAGCACCACGGGCAGGCGCACGGCGCGGTGCTGGGCTACCTGGCCGATACCGTCAGTGCCTGGGCGGCGGCCAGCGTGGCGGGCGACGTGGTGACCGCCGAGTACAAGCTCAATTTTCTGACGGCGGCGCGGGGTGAGCTGCTGTGGGCGCGCGGCGAGGTTCTGAAGGCGGGCAGGCGGCAGGTGATCGTGCGGGCCGACGTGTACGCGCGGCAGGGCGGCCATGACACCCACGTCGCCACGTCGCTCGCCACCGTGTCGCCGGTGGGGGAGAGGAGCACTGATGCTGCTCAGTGAGCTTCGATCTCAACTCGGCCAGCAGATCGCCTTATCGGAGTGGGTGCCCATCACCCAGGAGCGCGTTCAGGCCTTTGCCGACGCCACGGGCGACCAGCAGTTCATTCACGTGGACCCGGTGCGGGCGGCGGCTGGCCCTTTTGGTGCGCCCATCGCCCACGGCTTCCTGACCCTTTCGCTGCTGGCGGGCGAACTCGCCAACGCGGGCGGCAACGTCCGGGTGGACGGCGGCCAGCTGAGCGTCAACTACGGCCTGAACAGGGTGCGCTTCGTGGCCCCGGTGCGGGTCGGCAGCCGCATTCGCAACCGCGCCGTATTGCAGGCGCTGGAGGAAGGCCAGGGGGCAGATGGCCAGGGATATGTGCAGCTCACGGTCCTGAACACCATTGAGATCGAGGGGCAGGACAAGCCCGCCTGCGTGGCCGAGTCGCTGTTGCGGGTGTACCTGTAGCTGATTTGACCTGTCTTGAACCGAAATTTAGAATCTGTTAAACAGGAGCGTCTGCTCTGACATATCCGGGAAAATTGAAGCCGCTATCCTGAAACCCATGACTCTTTCATCTTCGCGTCTGACTGCCGCCCTTCCGCTCACCCTGGCCCTGATCAGCAGCGCCTGGGCCGTGCCCGTCAAGGGTGCCGGTGCTCCCTTTCAGGCTGATCTGCCCGCTGGCTGGGCGCAGCAGGTCAGCGCCACGAGCGGCGCGCAAATTTTAAAGGTGACGGCTCCCGGCACGCCGCCGCCTGTGGCACTCATCTTTTTCTTTGCGCCATACAAGAGCACGGGCAATGACGCCCAGACGCTCAGAGAATTTATCGGTGGCGTGGAAGAAGGTGCCAGCGGCGGTGGACAGGCTGTCCTGAAACGCATCAGCGAGCGCCCGCTCACGGTGGGCGGCGTCCCTGGAATCGAGCGCCAGTACACCCTGACCATCAAGGCCAGCGGCGCGGTGGCCCGGACCCAGGCCTGGTACGGCGTCACCTCGAAGAATCTGGTGCAGTTTCAGGGGATCACCGGCAAGGGGGCGACTCCGGCGCAGACCGCTGTTTTTGCCAAGGTGCTGGGTACGGTGAAGTTCAAGTAGAGCTTGACATGCGGGTTTCAGGCTGACTGGAATGCGAATGGATCCTGTACAGTTGCCCGCCGGGGAGTGGAAAACGTGAACACTGTTCAGGAACCGCCCCGCGCCCACGTGGTATACTCAAGCACTGTCCAGCGGCCACACGGCCCTGGATACCAGCCGCCTGCCGGGCCAGCGCGACAGCGTTCAGGCCAGACGGAGGCGTGCGGAGGTGATGAGCATAGCGAAAGATCATAAAGTCAACGAGCAGATCCGGGTACGCCAGATTCGTCTGATCGGTGCAGAGGGCGAGCAGATCGGCATCATCGACACCCGTGACGCGGGCGCGATGGCCCGTGAGCAGAACCTCGATCTGGTGATGGTCAGCCCCCAGGCGGTGCCCCCGGTCTGCAAGCTGATGGATTATGGCCGTTTCCGCTTCGAGGAACAGCAGAACGAGAAAGAGACCCGCAAGCGGGCGCGTTCTCAGGAAGTCAAGGCCATCAAGTTCCGCGTCAAGATCGACGACAACGACTTCAAGACCAAGACCAACCATGTGCGCCGCTTTCTGGACGAGGGCCACAAGGTCAAGGTCACGATCATGTTCCGTGGCCGTGAACGCACCCACCCGGAGCTGGGAGAGCGCATTCTGCTGCGCGTCGCAGAGACGCTGGCCGACGTGGGCGCGCCCGAGAGCAACCCCAGCATGATGGGCATGGACATGAACATCATCATGACGCCCAAGGCCGCGCCCAAGAAGGTCGTGGGCCGCCCCGAGGGCGGAGCGTCCGCTGCCGAGGCGGATGCCAGCGGGCCTGGGCCTGCCGA
>JANXWI010000313.1 GCA_025351205.1 Deinococcus sp. | reverse complement strand
CGCAGCACGGCGTCCATCTCCGACACCAGACTGGCATTCAGCGCCGCTGCGTCGGGTTGGGGCCACTTCGCCAGATGCACGCTTGCGGGCGCGTCCGGCTCGGCGCTCAGCACCAGATTCTGATACAGCGTTTCGGCCAGGAACGGGGTGAACGGCGCGGTGAGCAGCGTGACCGTCTTGAGGGCGGTGTAGAGCGTGGCATACGCGGCGGTGTCCACGGTGCCGTCTCCGGCCCAGAAGCGGCGGCGGTTGCGGCGCACATACCAGTTGCTCAGGTCCTCGGTTACAAACGCCTGCAAGGCGCGGCTGCTTCCGGTGGGGTCCAGATTTTCCAGGCGCTCGGTCACGGTGTCCACCAGCGCCTGCACCTTCGCCAGCAGCCAGCGGTCCACCTCAGGGCGATCCTGCACAGGCGGGGCAGAGGAGAGGTCGGGTCTGTCCAGATTGGCATACAGCACGAAAAAACTGTAGGTGTTCCAGAGCGTCAGGAAGTAGCTGCGGAACGCCTCGCCCACCAGGTTCATGCCGAAGCGGCGCGAGAGTTCCGGCGGGGCGGACACGAACATGTACCAGCGGGCGGCGTCGGCCCCGTACTCCTCGAACACGTCCCAGGGGTTGACGATGTTGCCCTTGGACTTGCTCATCTTCAGACCCTTCTCGTCGAGAATATGCCCGGAGCAGATGACGCTTTTGTAGGCCACGCTGTCGAAGACCATCGTGCCGATCTGGTGCAGGCTGTTGAACCAGCCGCGCGTCTGGTCGATGGCCTCGGCGATGTAGTCGGCGGGGAAGCGCTGCTCGAAGACGGATTTGTTCTCGAAGGGGTAATGGT
Source organism: Deinococcus sp. (assembly GCA_025351205.1). Taxonomy (GTDB): domain Bacteria; phylum Deinococcota; class Deinococci; order Deinococcales; family Deinococcaceae; genus Deinococcus. The sequence continues at coordinate 1,829 of JANXWI010000313.1, read as the reverse complement.
ACTGGGCGAAAGGCATGCTGCCGGAGTCGTACCACACGTCGATCACGTAGGGCACGCGCCGAAACAGCTTGCCATTCCTGGTAAACGTCAGCTCGTCCACGCCGCCCGCCACGCCCCGGTGCGGATCGAAATCGTCAGCCAGCACATGCGGCTGACCTGTCAGCTCGGCCAGTTCGGCGTAGCTGCCGACCACGTGCTTCTCGCCGTCCTCGGCCTCCCAGACGGGCAGCGGCGTGCCCCAGTAGCGGCTTCTGCTCAGGTTCCAGTCGAGCAGGTTCTCCAGCCAGCCGCCGTAGCGCCCGTTTCTGATGTGCGGTGGGTGCCAGTCTATCGATTGGTTCAGTTCGATCAGCCGCGCTTTCAGTTTGGTGTTGTTCAGATACCAGCTCTCGGTGGCGTAGTACATCAGCGGCGTGCCGCAGCGCCAGCAATGAGGGTACGAGTGGACGAAATTGGAGTCGCGCCACAGGTGGCCCCTGGCGCGCAGATCACGGATGACTGGCGTGCTGGCGTCTCTGAAGAACATCCCCGTCCAGGGGCCGAAGCGGTGCTTGCCTTCAGGGTCCACGCCCACCACCACGGGGAAGTCATATTTCAGGCCCACCCGCAGATCGTCCTCACCGAAGGCGGGAGAATTGGGCACGATGCCGCTGCCGTCGGTGTCGGTGACGTAGCCATCGAGTCCAGCGAACCAGACGGGCTTCCCCTCGCCCTCGGCGTCGTAGCCTTCCCGGTACAGCGGCAGATATGACACCCGCTCCAATTCCCGTGCCTGAAAACTCTTCACGACCCGAGCGTCTTCGCCAAACAGGTTGGCTTTGAGGCGCTCGGCCACGATCAGCACCTTGCCGCCCTGCGGGTCTTCCACCGCCACGTAATTAAAGTCTGGGTTGAGGGTGATTCCGGCGTTGTAAGGCACCGTCCAGGGCGTGGTCGTCCAGAACAGAAAGGCGCTCCCGGTGGGCAAGCCCAATTTTCCTGGATCGGCCAGATCGAGCGTGATGTACACGCTGGGGTCCTGGATGTCCTTGTAGCCCTCGGACACCTCGGCGTTGCTCAGGGTGGTGCCGTCGCGCGGGCAGTACGGCGCGACCCGGAAACCCTTGTAAAGCAGGCCTTTCTCGTCGAGCTGTTTCAGGCTCCACCACACCGATTCGATGTATTCCTTGTTCAGCGTCATGTACGGGTCATCCAGATTGACCCAGTAGCCCATGCGCTCGGTGAAGCGCCGCCACTCGTTCTCGTACTCGAACACGCTCTCGCGGCACTGGGCGTTGAACTTGCCGATGCCGTAAGCTTCGACCTCGCGCTTGCTGTTCAGGCCCAGTTTTTTTTCTACGCCCAGCTCGACGGGCAGCCCGTGCGTGTCCCAGCCCGCCTTGCGCGGCACGAAGTAGCCCTGCATGGTCCTGAATCGGGGGAACAGGTCCTTGAAACTCCTGGCCTGCACGTGATGGATGCCCGGCTGCCCGTTGGCGGTGGGCGGCCCCTCGTAGAAGCTGAACAGCGGCCCGTCTTTCGTCTGTTCCAGGCTGCGCTCAAACACGTTGTTCTCACGCCAGAACTTCAGGGTTTCCAGCTCCAGCTCGGGAAATTTCGGGTTCTGCTGTACCGGCGCGAACAACGTTTTATCAGTCCTGATGGTCATGGCAACTCCTGGGAATGTTGAGGATAAAAAAGGGTGGTCAGTTCAGAGCGCGGGCCGCACCGCTGGAGAAATCCGGCGCGTCTGCCCTGCAAGTCTTCGAATATGGTTGTTCATAGCTTCCCCTGGTGCCGGGAGCCAAAAAAAGCACGCCCCAGGCTTGCTGCTGGGACGCGCTGAGGAT
>JANXWI010000548.1 GCA_025351205.1 Deinococcus sp. | reverse complement strand
GGTCATCCAGACGTCCACCGGGGCGGCGGGGCCACGCCCGAAGCGCCCGTGCAGCGTGCCGTAAATGTCGTTGTTCAGCGGGGCGCTGTCTCGCAGCAGCGTCTCGGTCTGCAATCCGGTGGCGTAAAATTCCGGAAGCAGGGCTTCGTAGCTGGGCACCGCCGAGGTGGGTCTGCCGTCCTGGCCCAGCGCTACACCGCTCGCCTCGTCTGCCGGAAAACTGCTGGGTCCGTGGTAGGGGTGCTTGCCAATCGCCTGCACACGGCTCGGCTGCCGACTCGAAGCCGTCCAGGGAATGGTGTTGGCAAAGCCGTTGCTCAGTCCCACGCCCGCGAACTGGGCCGGGTGCTCGTCCAGATATCCGGCGGTGGCGGCCACCAGGTTGTGCCAGATAGATTCTTCTTCGTACTGTTCCAGAGGCGGCTGATAGTAGTCGTTGATGTACAGGAAGTGCGTGCCGAAGGTCAGCTCGTTGTACACCTCCAGATCGAAACCCAGGTCCTGCTGCCCAGCCGTGCCCAGCGCCCTGGTCACGAGGCCCGCCACCGTGCCGACATAGCGCTTCCAGCCGTTCATGGTGGCCGTGTAATCGGGGCCGCCCGGCACGGTGAAGGGCAGGTAGCTGAGGGTCGCCATCTTGACCTCCTTGCCCGCCTTCAGGGCCAGCGGAAGCGGCTTGGAAAGCGTCACGGCGTCGCCGTCGATGCCGGTGATCAGCGCCTCGGCGGCCCAGTAGTCGCTCAGGTCCGACAGGCCGCTGCGGCCCAGCACCAGCCCCGCCGTGGAATCCAGGCGCAGCCGGGTCGCGCCCTCTGCGGCGTCCTGGGTCACCCGGCGCCCGAAGGTCTTCATCGGTCCCGGGGCGCCCTGGTGCAGGTTGAGCAGAATCAGCGGGCGCAGGTTCCAGCGTTTGCAGGCGGCCAGAGACTCGGACAGCTGCTCGGCATTGTTGAGCACCGACTCGTCATCCACGTTGACCGCGCCCCAGCCGACCTCGATGCGGACATTGCGAAAGCCGCTCTTCGACAGCATCCGGGCCACGAGGTCCGGGTTCAGCTCGCTGCCCATCGGAAACCCGATGCCGACGCCGTCCAGAAACTGCTGGGCGGGCACGGTTTCCAGAAACGAGCGCCAGGGCTGCCGCCAGTGCGAGTGCAGTCCGAAGTCGAAGGCCGTGAGGTACGAGGCGTCGGTGTAGGCGCCGGCCAGGCCGTGCAGCCCCTGTGGTAGCGGGGTCAGGGGCTGCGGCGCGACGGGGGCGGGTTCCGCCTGTGCAGCGGCCTGAGTCGCGGTGGCCTGGACACCGGTGGCCTGCGGCGTCCGTGACGCGCAGCCCGCGCAACACAGCAGCAATGCGGCAGCCCCGAGGGTCTTCGGCAGCTCCTGAATGTTCAACGCCGCGCCCGGGCAGTCATGGTTCAGGGTGAACCCCGCGCCCGGACCCTGGATGAAGGAGCGGTGAACATCCTGAGGCGGGTGGGCGAAGGGGGAGCTGGGAGTGTAGATTTCTCGCGCACGACGGGGCGTTTGCAGCAGGCGGGCCGCGCACCTCACTTCAGGGTGCCAGCGTACAGTTCAGGGCGGACCACCGGAGCCTATTGACTCAGGGTCACCCACTACATTTTCTGTGGACCCTTCCACGAACACCGTGCGCTGTAACCCCGGGTGCCAGCCAGAGACGCTGACTGTCGAAACCCCAGAACTGCCTTGAACCGGAGAAGCCTTGAGGCCGAGCCGCGCTCCACCTGTCGCCGCACGATAGCCGCCGGGGCCTACTCCAATCACCAGATGGTTGGGGTCCATCGCTTCGTGGGCAGTAGAGCCGTGAACTCGGCGCAAGGAGCTGAGGCGGATATGCACGTTCTGGACTAATTTAAATAGCCTACCCGCGTCAACGGCCAAACAAAGCCGTGAAACTTGCCTTTGCGAGCGCATTGCCATTGATATTGAAGCCTGCAAAGGCCTGACTTGTGTTGGCAGGCAGGTCAAGCTTTGCCGTTTTAAGAGCGTACAGGGTGAACACGTAGCGGTGTGGCCTGTCGCCCTGTGGCGGACACGGGCCACTCCAACCGGGCGTGCCAAAAGAGGTACTGGACTGCACTGCACCCGTTGGCAAATTCTTTCCGTCCATATTGCCTGCACCACGGGACAACTTCAGAGCAGAAGCCGGGAGGTTGTACACAATCCAATGCGTGAATCCACCGACGCCGGTCTGGGCATCTGGATCATGTACGATCAGAGCAAAACTTCTAGTATCTGCCGGCGCGCCACGCCACTCTAAAGCAGGTGAGACATTCAGGCCCGTGCAACCAAAACCATTGAAGACGAACTCAGAACGAATTGTGGAACCAGGGGCAATGTCGGTGCTGATCAAGGCGAAAGGAGCAGGCTGGGCATTAACAATAGACAGAGTAGAGATAAGCAGTGGCCAAAAACGATGTAGAGACATAAAAGTCATAGAAACTCCTTTTTGACGCAAACGACCAAGCAATGAAAAACAATGCAAATCAGCCTCTGAGCAATGCTGTTCTGCTGACTATCAGTCAGTAGCCACCATCTGGCCCTCAAGGACCTCCACCAACGCCACTGCGAGAGGTCTAGCCGAAGCTGGATTCTGACCCGTGACCAGCCGCTCACTCACCTGTACATGAGACTGGAAATTAGGCGCGGTAACGTGAATCGCCCCGCGCTCGATCAATTTTGATTCGAGCAGGAATGGAACTATTGCTGATAAACCCACGGCCTCCTCTTCAGCATTGGTAAAAGCAGCGACGGTTTTACCCTTGACCAAAAATTCGCCGTTCGAGAGCCTGATATTGACCAGCCCGGCAGGGCCGTGACAGACCGCCGCCACCACGCCACCCCGCTCGTAAATAGCAGCGGCAACCGCCGCCAGTCGCGTATCGCTTGGGAAATCCCACATGGTGCCGTGGCCCCCGACATATAACACGGCGGCGTAGTGATCTGAATTGACCCGTGCAGGCGTCAAGGTATTTGCGAGTTTGGTCTTCACTGCGTCGTCGTCCAGAAACGCGGCCTGTTCCTCGTCGGTACGGTCATCACCGTACATGGGCGGCTGCCCGCCTTTCGGGCTGACAAAATCCACGTCGTATCCATGATGTCTGAAGACCCAGTATGGATGCGCGGCTTCCGGCAGGTAATACCCGGTCTTGCGTAAACCGCCAAGGTCATCGTGACTGCTGAGCACCATCAGAATCTGCTTGTTCATGCTTCTCCTTCGCCTGGACGGCGTCCGTCTGGGCTGAGACATAGCGTAGGCTGACCTAAGCAATAAATCGAATAGCAATTTGTTATAAGATGTATCAATAAAATTATGGATAACCTCAATCAGCTCCGCACTTTCATGGCCGTTTACAGGACTGGCTCGATCACCAAGGCGGCTGGAGTGGTCAACCTGACGCAACCGGCAATCACGAAACAGCTTCAACTTCTGGAAGGATCGGTGCGCCACCTGTTGTTTACACGGGTGCCGCGCGGCGTGGTGCCTACGCCCGCCGCGCATGAGTTCGCCCGGCGTATTGGGCCGCACCTCGACGCTCTGGAGACGCTTGCCAGCACCATGCGGTTGGGAAGTATGGCCCTTCAGGGCACTGTTTTCATAGGTGGTCCAGCGGAATTTTTGGGGGCAAAACTGACACCAGCTCTGGCCGCGATGAACGATCAGCAGATCCAGGTCCGAATACGGCTGGGAGACCCAGAAATACTAGCCAGCGACCTCGAATCGGGAGCGCTGGATTTGGCTATATTTACGGTCAGGAAATCAAGCCCGACCCTTGAGGTGAAGCCTCTGTATCTCGAAGAACTGGTGCTCGTCGGCAGCGCTTTCTGGGCACAGCGGTTGCCAAGGAAAGCACTTGAATTCCAGAGTGCCTCACTGCTCGTCGACGTGCCGCTGCTTGCTTACGCTGAAGACTTACCACTTGTCCGCCGATACTGGCGCAAGGTGTTTGGCTTTGTGCCAACTGCCAGCGCAGCTCTGGTCATCCCAGACTTACGCGCGCTTGCCATCGCCGCCGCCGCTGGATACGGCGTCACGGTCCTTCCGAAGTATCTGGTAGACGACCTGCTGGCGAGCGGCCAACTGATTGAACTGCTTTCGCCTGCCCGTCCCCCTGTCAATCAACTCTATCTGGCCTGGCGAACCGAGCGCGTTCACGCCAGGGTTGCCTACGTCCGGGACCGCCTTCAACGCGCAGCGGACGGTTGGTAAACTGGTTACACTCAGTCCAACAACAAACCCCGGAGGAACCCAATGGAAACCGAAATGACCGCCGTGCGCTGCCACACCTGGGGCCAGCCCGAGACGCTGAGCGTCGAGACCCTGCCCCTGCCGCAGCCCGGAGCCGCAGAGGTGCTGCTGCGGGTGCGCGCGGCGGGCGTGAATTTTCCCGACACCCTGATCATTCAGGGCAAGTACCAGTTCAGGCCCGAACTGCCGTTCACCCCCGGTTCCGAGGTGGCGGGCGAGGTGCAGCAGCTGGGCGAGGGCGTGACGAACGTGCAGGTCGGTGACCGGGTGATCGCCTTCCTGAGCACCGGCGGTTACGCGACCCACGCTGTGGCGGTGGCCGCCCAGGTGCTGCCGATGCCCCCGGAGCTGAGTTTCGAGGAAGCCGCCGCCTTCACGCTGGCGTCGGGCACCTCGTATCACGCGCTGGTGGACCGGGCTGGGTTAAAGGCGGGCGAAACGCTGCTGGTGCTGGGCGCGGCGGGCGGCGTGGGCCTGAGCGCGGTGCAGATCGGGCACGCCCTTGGCGCGCGGGTGATCGCGGCGGCGGGCAGCGACGAGAAGCTGGCGATCTGCCGGGAGAACGGCGCCGACGAGACGATCAACTATTCGAGCGAAGACCTGCGTGCCCGCATTAAGGAACTGACCGGCGGCAAAGGCCCGGACGTGATCTACGACCCGGTGGGCGGCGCGCTGGCCGAACCCGCCTTCCGCAGCATCGGCTGGGGCGGGCGATACCTGGTGGTGGGCTTCGCCGCCGGCGATATTCCCAGCCTGCCGCTGAACCTGCCGCTGCTCAAGGGGGCCAGCTTAGTAGGCGTGTTCTGGGGCGAATTCGCCCGCCGCGACCCGCGCGGCAACGCCCGCAATTTGCAGACCATGATCGGCTGGATGAAAGAGGGCAAGATGAAGCTGCTCGTCTCGGGAACGTACCGATTGGAAGGGGCGGCCCAGGCGCTGCGTGACCTGGAAGAACGGAAGGTGACAGGCAAGGTGGTGATCGTTCCGTAGGTGGGCTGGATGGATGCTCGCCTCCTCACCGCGCTGCTCTGACCAGGACACGGCGCTGCCCTGGTCAAGAAGCTGTCCCAGTCCCAAGGGGGGCGAGGGGAAAGGCACACCCTGTCCCAGATCTGCCATCCTGAGCACATGCCAAGCCCCGTTCCCGCAAACCCCGACTTTCCCATGAACATCAGCGTGCCGGAAGCGCGGCAGATGCTGACCGATCTTCTGCCCGCCCACAGAGGCGAAACTGTGCCCGTGGGCGAGGCGGCGGGCCGATACCTGTATGCCGACCTCGAAGCGAAGGTCAGCCACCCCAGCGCCACTGAGAGCGCCCTGGACGGCGTCGCCTGCCGGGAAGCGGACACCCTGAGCGCCAGCAAGGAAATCCCGCTGCGCCTGAAGGTGGTGGGCGAGTCGCGGGCGGGCGTGCCGTTTGCGGGCCGCGTGGGCGCGGGCGAATGCGTGCGGATCTACACCGGAGCGCCCGTGCCGCAGGGGGCCGACGCCATCTGCCCGGTGGAGCAGTTACACGATGACGGCGAAACAGCCGTGCTGCTGCTGCGCCCGGCCAGCAGGGGCGACGTGCGAGCCGAGGGCGGAGATTTCCAGGTGGGCGAGGTGGTGCTGCTTGCAGGCCAACGGCTGACCCCGGCGCGGCTGGCCCTGGCGGTGTCGCTGGGTCACGCCGAGGTCCCGGTGCGGCGCAAACTCCGGGTGGCGGTGCTGTCCACGGGCGACGAGGTGCGCGAACCCGGCAGCGTGCTGTTGCCGGGACAGGTCTACGACAGCAACCGCTACGGGCTGAGCGCCATGATCCGCGAGGCGGGCGCGGACGTGATCGACCTGGGCCACTCGCCCGACTCGCCCGAGGTGCTGGCGGGATTGATTGACGGCGCGGGCGGCGCGGACGTGCTGCTCACCAGCGGCGGCGTGAGCATGGGCAAGTACGACTTTATGCGCGACCTGCTGCTGGAGCAGGGCCGGGTCAGCTTCTGGAAGGTGCGGCTGCGGCCCGGTGGCCCGGCCATGCTGGGCGGCTGGCGCGGGCTGCCGGTGTTCGGTCTGCCGGGCAACCCGGTCAGCAGCCTGGTGGTATTTCAGGTGATCGTGCGGCCCGCACTGACAGGAGAACAGCCCTTCACGCTGCGGCTGCGGGCGGCCACCCCCTTCCGGGCCATTGCCGACAAGGCGGCGTACTGGCGCGGCAACATACAGGGCGGCACGGTCAGCGACTACGGCAAGCAGGGCAGCGGCGTCCTGCGCTCACTGTCGGACACCGGGGCGCTGGTGATCGTGCCGGAAGGGCGGCCCGTGGCGGTGGGCGACGAGGTGGAGGTGATGCTCTTCTAGGACGGAAACCTATGGACTGTGGCGTGTGGGAACGGCCAATCGGGGGCGATTCCTTCCTGGCAGATGGGCACAGGCATGATCAGGCTTATCTCATGGGATGCCAGACCTGTTCACTTCGTCTGTGAACAGCTGTGCCACTCAAGAGGGAAGGGAAAAGGCTTCCGAATTCGCCCCCCACGAAACGGCCAGTATTTCAGGACATCACGCCTGTCCCCCGCTACAGGCCACGCGCCACACGCTCCCCCACAAGCTCGTCCGCCAGCCCCCAGCCGCTCATCAGCGCCGCCTCGACCCTTGGGCCGTGCGGGTCGGGCGTACACCAGTCGCCGCACCAGCCCAGGTTCAGTTCCGGCAGCCAGCCGTGGCCTGCCGGAAAGCGCGTGGTGGGCGTGGCGTACAGCCAGCGGTGGGCGAAACTCTGGGCCACGTCCAGCCCCCCGACGATCTCGCAGGCCATATCCAGCAGCGTGGCCGCCGCCTCTTCTTTGCCGACTTGCAGGTGCGCCTTGGTCCAGTCGGCGCGGGCGTGGAGCATCAGCGCGGGCGGATGCCCGGCGGCGCGTTTGGTGTGTTCGCGGGCGATCCATTCCAGGGCCGGGTGCCCCTGGACGCGCAGGGCGGGCCAGTCTGCGCCCTGAACGTCGGTGTTCAGCACCGCGCCCACCGCCCAGCAGGGGTCGATCTGCACCGCCCGGAACGGAGAAACGTCCACATCCGTTCCGGCCAGCAGCGGCCCGATCTGCGGCGCGGGAATATTG
>JANXWI010000231.1 GCA_025351205.1 Deinococcus sp. | reverse complement strand
GCATCGATGCCGCCCATGAGTGTCCCCGAATGAAGCTCAGGTGTACTTGAGGGCTTCCATCAGTTCTTCGATGATCTCGTTGGCGTCGCCGCGCTCGTGGGCAGTAGCGACGTGCGCTTCCAGATGGCCGCGCAGCACCACCTCACCCGCTCCCGAGAGGGCGCCTTGCACGGCCTTGATCTGGCGCAGCACGTCCACGCAGTACACGTGCGGGTCGTCGAGCATGCGGATGATGCTCTCGACGTGCCCGCGGGCGATGGCCAGACGGCGAGACGCCCGCTTGCGGGAATCTTCCGGCATACAGAGGTGAGCGTGAGCTGTGGGTTCAGTCTCCACGACGTCTGGAACGGATTGGGGTTGCTTGGCGGAGGGCATTTGCGTTGGTCTCTTACCGGACCTGGGCGCCGTAGCCCTCTTCAGTCACGGCAGCGAGCAGGGCCTGAACGTCGCCCTGGCCTTCAACGACCGCTTTGCCGGTCTGCAGGTCAACCTGGGCGTTCTCCACACCGGGGACACTTTTGAGGGCGTTGGTCACGGCCGTCTGGCAGTGTCCGCAGGTCATGCCGCTGATATTCAGTTCAGTGCTCATGCCAAGAAGCATAGACCCTACCCAGGGGGGTGTCAAGGATCGCCAGAAAAGTCAGTGCGTATAATTTCCATCAATACTCACTTAGAACCTTGATTTCTCCTTCTTTCGGGCCTATGCTTCCCCTATACCCCTCAGGGGGGATCGGAGAACAGATGACCCAACAGGCAATGAAAACACTGGAACTCGGGGTACAGGGCATGACCTGCGCCAGCTGCGTGGGACGGGTCGAACGCGGCCTGAGAAAGGTCGAAGGCGTGGGGGACGTGGTGGTCAACCTGGCCACCGAACGCGCCAGCGTGACATACGACCCGTCCACCACCACACCGCAGATGCTGCTCGACAAGGTCAAGGACGTCGGCTACGAACCGGTCACGAGCACCCTCGACCTCGGCGTTCAGGGCATGACCTGCGCGAACTGCGTCGGTCGGGTCGAGCGGGCGCTGAGCAAGGTGGAGGGTGTGCTGACTGCCAGCGTCAACCTCGCCACCGAACGGGCGACCGTGACGTACCTGCCCTCGGCGGTCAGCGTCGGTCAGCTGAAGTCGGCCGTCCGGGAAAGCGGATACGAGGTACTGGAAACCCAGGCCGGTCAAGTCCGCAGCGACGTCGAACGCGAGGCCAAAGAACGGGAGGTAGCTGAACTCTGGCGTTCTGTGCGCTTCAGTGCGGTGTTCGCCGTGCCGCTGCTGCTGATCGCCATGCTGCCGATGCTGTACATGCCTGCCGAGATGTGGCTCACCGAACGCCTCGGCACGGCCATGAACTGGATCATGCTCCTCCTGGCTGTTCCAGTCCAGTTCGGCCCCGGGAGACGCTTCTACAAGCAGGGCTGGGCGGCGCTGCGGCACCGTTCGCCCGACATGAACAGCCTGGTGATGATCGGCACGAGCGCCGCCTTCTTCTACAGCCTGCTGGTCACCCTGGCCCCGCAGATCTTCCCGGATGGCACGGCCCACGTGTACTACGAGGCGTCAGCGGTAGTCATCACGCTGATCCTGCTGGGGAAATACTTCGAAGCGCTCGCCAAGGGCAGAAGCAGTGAGGCGATGAAGAAGCTGCTGAACCTACAGCCGAAAACCGCCCGGGTACTCCGGAATGGCACGGAACTCGAACTGCCCAGCGACGAAGTGCTCGTTGGTGACCTGATCTCCGTCCGACCCGGGGAGAAGGTGCCGGTGGACGGCGAGGTGATATCCGGAAGTTCCTTTGTCGACGAGAGCATGATCACCGGCGAACCCGTTCCGGTCGCCAAGGAAGCAGGAACGCCCGTGGTGGGTGGCACCATCAACCAGACCGGGGCCTTCCAGTTCCGCGCCACGAAGATCGGGGCCGACACCGCGCTGGCACAGATCATCAAGCTGGTCGAGAGTGCCCAGGGGAGCAAGCCACCGATCCAGGGGCTGGCTGATCAGGTGGTGCGGGTCTTCGTGCCAGTGGTGCTCATGATCGCTGCGGTGACCTTCCTGGCGTGGATGGTCTTCGGCGGCCCGGGAGCGTTGAGTTCCGCGCTGGTGAACACCGTCGCGGTGCTGATTATCGCCTGCCCGTGTGCGATGGGTCTTGCGACTCCGGTGAGCGTGATGGTCGGCACCGGCAAGGCCGCCGAACTGGGCGTGCTGTTCCGGAACGGCACGGCGCTCGAAGGGCTGCAAGGCGTGCAGATGGTGGCGCTCGACAAGACCGGCACCCTGACCGAGGGGAAGCCGCGCCTCACCGACCTGCTGCTGACGTCCGGGTTCGAGCGGACCGAGGTGCTGAGCCTGATTGCCAGCGCCGAGGAGCAGAGCGAACACCCGATCGCCCGGGCCATCGTTGACGCGGCGAAGCTGGAAGGGGCCGCACCATCGCCCACCCAGTATTTCGAGGCGGTCCCTGGATTTGGTCTGGCGGCGACGATTGCGGGCCGGCTGGTGAACGTCGGGGCCGACCGTTACATGGCGCAGCTTGGCCTGGACGTGAGTGAATTCGCTCCTCAAGCCCAGACCATGGGTGACGAGGGCAAGAGCCCGCTGTATGCCGCCATCGATGGTCAGCTCGCCGTGATTCTGGCGGTGGCCGACCCGGTCAAGGCCGGCAGCCTGGAGGCCGTGCGGGCCCTGCATGCCCAGGGGCTGAAGGTCGCCATGATCACCGGAGACAACGCCCGTACTGCGAACGCCATCGCCCGGCAGCTCGGCATCGACCAGGTGCTGGCAGAGGTGCTGCCGAGCGGCAAGAGCGACGCTATAGCGGCCATTCAGCAGGGGGGTCAGCGGGTGGCATTCGTGG
>JANXWI010000228.1 GCA_025351205.1 Deinococcus sp. | reverse complement strand
CGCCGTGCCGCTTGACCAGTTCCAGCAGCCGGGCCTTGGTTCCCTGTGGTGGCGTGGCCTGAGCTGACGTGGTCTGGGGCTGAGAAGGTGCCGCTCCGGGAGGGGTGAGAAGGCCGGGTTCCATACCGCTCAGGCCATCGGCAGCGGCTCAAGCGAGCCTGCGAAGGTCTGGACGCTCACGCGCCCGGCCAGGTTGCGGGCCACCTGCGCCAGCGCCAGCGAGGCCGGGCTGTCCGGGTGGGCCAGCACCGAGGGGAAGCCCGCGTCGCCGTCCTGGCGCACCTCCTGGTCCAGCGGAATCTCGCCGAGCAGCGGCAGCCCGCCGAAACTCTGCGCCAGCTTGGCCGCGCCGCCGCGCCCGAAGATGTCGTAGCTCAGGCCCGTGTCGGGGGCCACGAAGTAGCTCATGTTTTCCACGATGCCCAACACGGGCACGCTGGCCTTGCGGAACATGTCGATGGCGCGGCTGGCGTCGAGGAGTGCCACGTCCTGCGGGGTGGTCACGATGACGGCGCCCGTGAGCTGCACCGACTGGCTGAGCGACAGCTGCACGTCGCCGGTGCCGGGCGGCAGGTCCACGATCAGGTAATCGAGTTCGCCCCAGGCGGCGTCTTTCAGAAACTGCTGGACCGCCGAGTGCAGCATCGGCCCGCGCCACACCAGCGCCTGCCCGGCGGGCATCAGGTTGCCCATACTCAGAAACTTCAGGCCGTGCGCCTGTATGGGCTGCATCTTTTTCTCGGCGTTGGCCGTGATGCGCGCCGCGCCCTGGCCCATCATGTGCGCGATGCTGGGGCCGTACACGTCGGCGTCGAGCAGGCCGACTGCCGCGCCACTCTGGGCCAGGGCGCAGGCGAGGTTACTCGCCACCGAACTCTTGCCCACCCCGCCCTTGCCGCTGCCCACCACGATGATGTTTTTCACGCCCGGCAGCGGCGGCGTGGCCTGGGCGCGCACCTGCGCCCCGAACTCGACCTGCACGTTGTCCACGCCCGGCACCGTCATGGCCGCCCGCGTCACGTCGGCCTGAATGGTGGCCTTCAGGGGGCAGGCGGGGGTGGTCAGGTTGACCTTGATGTCGGCCACGCCGCCCACCACTTCGGCCCGGACGATCATGCCCAGCGAGACCAGATCACGGTGCAGCTCGGGGTCGTTCACCGTGCTCAGGGCGGCCAGCAGCTTGTCGTGCATGAGCGTGTTGTAGCGCACCCGGCGACGCTGAGCAAGTTAGAGGGTTACAAACGTCCGTGAAAATGTCTGTAAAAGAGGCCAACCGCAGGGCGCGCGTCATGTCGCCGCGCAGCCCGCCGCACAGCCGTCTATACTCTGTGAATGAAGGTTATCGGGCCGTATGTCATCTCGGCTGTTCCGCATCTGCACCGAGAGGTTATGAATGGGGCAACCGAAGACAGGCATAACCTGGATGAGCATACCGTGAACGGGCAGGGCAGCCCGCCCGTGCCCGCCCCGGCAGCGCGCCAGAGTGCCCAAAACCGGGCGATCCAGAACCAGACCCCTCAGAGCCGTTCAACCTGGACCTTCAGCCCCCGGACTCGGGCTGACGGTCCGGATGGCAGGAAGGCCAGCAGGCCCGACGCGTCGACGAATCTGGTGTTGAGCGCCCTGGCCTCCCTGCCGCTGCACGGCATAGACCGCCTGACCGGCATGCCCGTGCTGCTGCACCGCCTGAACGAGTTCGTGGTTCCGGTCGCCCTGCCCGACTCGCCCCACCTGCTGCCCGTGACCGAGGTGGACATCTGGGACGCGCACCCCTACGCCGTGACCGAACTGCCCCCGGCAGCCGTGCTCGCCACCCACCCGGCGACAGCGGCGCTGGGCGTGCTGCGCGCCCTCACGGCGCTGCACGCTGCCGGGCAGGTTCACGGCGGGCTGAACGCCGGACAGTTCTGGCAGGTGGGGCGCGAGGTGCGGCTGGCGGGCGCGGGCCTGCCCTGGCAGCCGGGCGCGGGGGCAGACGCCGACATGCACGCGCTGGGGCAGGCGCTCGATACGCTGGGGGCGCGGCCCACCGTGCTGCTCGGCCTGGAACAGATGACGGCCCGGCAGGCGCTCTCGGCTCTGGAAGGGGCCATGCAGCAACCGGAACGCGCGGAAACCGGTCATGTTCCCGCGCCCCAGGCCGCACCAGTCCAGCTTCGGCAGCCAGCACTGACCCGCGCCGACCTGGGCCGGAACGGGGCCACTGACGCGCAGGCCACGCCCTCCATGCCGGGCCGCAGCGCCGGGGTTCCAGCTGCCGGGATTCCAGTTGCCGGGATTCTGGCTGCCGAAGTGACCCCAGCCGCCGAGGTGAGCTGGAACCGCCGGAAAACAGACCAGGTTCCCTCGGCCACCATGAATCAGGTCGGCGCGGGTCAGGCCACCGCAAGTCAAGCTGCCACAGACAGCCGCCCGGAAGAGGCCGTGGTCGTCGAGGTCGCCGCCCGGACGGTGATTGCTCCGGTCCCAGCCGCTCCAGTCCGGGTCGCCCCGGATTCAGAGCCGACTTCAGCGCCGCTGCCATACCGCTCGGCGGACGACGTGATCGTGATCGGTGAGGTGCCCCAGGCCAGGCCAACCGTCCAGGCCAGTCCAACCGTCCAGGCCAGTCCAGCCGTAAACAGTGAAATCGTGTGCCTGGAGACGCTTGACAGTCCAGCTGTGCATCCTGACGCTTCAGCAGGCGAGGCTGGGAACAGGGACGCTGTCGGCGAGAAGACCGCAGCGGACGCCAGCCGTGAGCCGGGCACAGCACTGGGCGCAGCACTCAGCCCCGTCCTGACCCCGATTCGCATTGGCTTTACCGACCTGCCAGATACCGACGGGCCAGACACCGACCTGCCAGATACCGACGGGCCAGCCGACCTGTCCGGTGATTTGTTCAGTGACCTGCCAGGGCCGCTGGACCGGACGCCGATGCCTCCCGCCTCTGACGCGCCGGACCTCCAGACGGGCCGTGCCACCCGCTTCGCGCCCGCTCGCGCCTCCGAGAATACGCAGACTGCCCCCGCCACCGGGCCATCCACAGGTTCCGTCTCTCCGGCCCTGAATCCCGCCCAGCGCGCGCGGGCACAGCACTCGCAGACCGGCCAGGAGGCTGCCGGTCCTGCGGCGTCAGCTGGCCTTTCGGCAGGGCCTCAGGCGGAGGGTGGCCCAGGGGCGGCGAACAGAATGCAGCCGCTGCGAATCGGCTGGGAGGAGGATCACAGCTGGCGGGTGGTCAAGTCCGGCCCCGAGAGACGTGGGGCCATGCCCCGCCGCTTTCCGGTCTGGCTGCTGGCGCTGGTACTGCTGGCCCTGCTGGCGGGCGCAGCGTTCTGGCTGCTGGGGCGCGCCGGTTCGCCGGGTGCCGTCTGCTGCACGGTGCCCTTCACGGTCAGTGGAAGCGCCCAACCGGTCCAGGTCACACTGGTGAAAGCGCCTCCAGGCAGCACGCTCCAGCCTGGCGCAGTGATCGGCACGGCCCCCGGCGAACTGAAGTTCCCGAACACCCCTGGTCCGTACACCCTGAAGTTCAGCGCCCAAGGCCACGGCGCACTGACCGCCGCCGTGAGCGTGCCGTCGAGTCAGCCGTTCGCCATCGTGTTGAAGTAGAAGTAGAAGTAACTGTGCCGAAGTCGCTGAAGTAATTGGGTTGAAGTGGCCGCCCTCAAAACGTCGGGGGCCGAGACGCCTGGGATTCACGCCAACGTGAGCCGACCTCTTGAAGTTCAGTCGAGCGGAGCGGTCAAGCGTCGTTAGCAGCGTTGTTCTGACCAGAAAGCGGGCGGGCGTGCCTGTCCGCGCTGCTCAGGTCAGGAGGCCAGGAAAGTGGCGTTCCTGCACATCCTGAACTTGCACCAGAACCAGATCACCTCAGCGCCGATCTCAGAAAGCTCCGGACCACCTCCAGAAACTCTTCCTGTTGCTCGACGAACGGCATGTGTCCGCTCGCCTCGAAGACGTGCAGGGAGGCTCCCGCTACGCCCGCCGCCGTGGCCTGTGAGGCTTCCGGCGGACAGGTGCGGTCATGGCGGCCCGCCAGCACCAGCGTGGGCGAGGTGACCTGTCCAAGCGCCGCCTGGACTTCGATGCCGCCGTACCCCGCCGCCGAGAACCTGCGCAGCACGTCCGGGGCGTAGCGGCCCACACTGCGCCGGGCGTACTCGGCAATGCGCGGGTCTTCTGGATTGCCGAAGTGCCAGGGCAGCTGCTCATCCATGATCCGGGCGAAGTCGGCCTCGGTGGTCACATGCTGTTCACTCGCCCACGAGGCCCGCACCTGTTCGCGCAGATGCAGCGGAAGGAAAGTCTCCAGTTTGGCCGGAATGTCGTCCAGGTAGCGGCTGGACGGCACGCCGCAGCTCACGATGCTGGCCGCCGCCGCCCCCGGCTCGCTGATCGCCTGCTGCAAGGCCACGAAGGCCCCGTAGGAATGCCCGAACACTGCATACCTGTCAGCGCCCAGTGCACGGGCCACCGCGCCCACGTCGGCAGCCATCTGCCCGAGCGTCCAGGTGTCTTCGGGGGCGTCACGGTCACTCTCGCCCTGTGCCCGCATGTCGAGCAGCACCAGCCGCACGGTGTCTGTCAGGGGATCGAGGTAGTCGGCAAACTCGTGGTGGTCGAGGCCGGGGCCGCCGTGCAGCACGATTAGCGGCGGCAGGTGCTCGGGGCCGCGCACGTCTGCGAAGAGGCGGGTGTCACCGATGCTCAGGAACTGGGTGGGCATAGGGGAAGTATGCCGCGCCACTTCCGGGTATTTGACATGCAGTTCCCTCACCATTCAGGGAATTGTGACCACTCCACACACAGATGGACCGTCATACACGCGCCAGTCGCCTCTGAAGCATC